>DXFY01000016.1 GCA_019114205.1 Candidatus Tidjanibacter gallistercoris
AAATCGTCCGGATTGGCGACTTCATCAAACGGCGCATCACCGTAATAGCATTCAATCGTAATTATCGAAGCCGTATGGTTGATATAGGTATAATACGTATAATGCGTATAATCCGGATGACAAGAAATAAAACCTAATGCAAACAGGCAACCAACGAACAGGAATACAACAATCTTTTTCATAGTCATAAGGTTTTAATAGATTAGTAATAGGAACTTCTTTACTTAGAAGACGCATAACCGCCGCAATTCGTTGCAGCCGTTTTTACAAATGGAAGCATCGTCTTCCGGATTTGCAATAACTATTGTCCGGAGGTACACAGGGGAACACACCGGGATTCGTTCCGTGTATGGCAGGGGGGCCGTAGCACGTGTCGGTATGGACAACGGAAAGAACCGTTCGGCAGGGTTTGCGGAAGGGTATTTTGCGTAAGGGCCGTGCGGTGGCCGGCGGGGAGGAGTCGGCTGCTCGGCAGGGCGGAAACGTCGGGCGGCAATCCCCTTACCGGCGGCGGGGATTCCGATGTAACGGCAGGAGCGTGCGCTCCATGAAATAATGTTCCGTCAGGCTGCCGTCCGGAGCTTCCGCCAGCCCGCTCCCGGTTATCATGAATCCGCTTTTCGCACCGACGGCCACCCCGCTGCCGTTCCGAACGTCCACCGTGAGCCGGATGGTTTCCAGCTTTTTGTAGCGGCAGTAGTATTCGGCGAACAGAAAGGTGTCGCGGGCGTATCCTTTGCCCCGTTCGTGCGCGGCGATATAGGGACCGTCGAAAAGCAGCGTGCCGTCGGTGCATGGTTTCATGGCCGCATAGCCGACGTCCCCTCTTCGGTTGCGCAGCAGGAAGTATCGGAAACCGACCGCCATGCGTGCAGCGACGAGCGATTCGGTTCGTTCGGAGGCTTCCGGGGGTGTCGCGGCGGCGCGGCAGATGCGGCCTGCATCCCTGCATCGCAGCATCCGGAGGTTCTCGTCGGGGGCCATGGTGCGGAAGGAAAGGATGTGCGCCGATACCCCTGCGAAAACTGCGGCCAGAGCGATTTTGAGCCAGACGGCTTCGACGACGAACAGGACGCAGGCGAGAATGGCGGCGAACATCAGCGCGACGGCCGTGATTTTGCTTTGCAGGGTGATGGCCCGTTTCTCGCGGTAGTTGCGTATGTAGGAACCGAGGTAGGGATGGCCCATCAGCCAGCCGTACATCCTGTCCGACCCCCGGCAGTAGAGCCATGCCGCCAGCAGCAGAAAAGGGGTGGTGGGGAGCAGGGGGAGGAAGATACCGAGCAGGCCGAGCGAGAGCGCCGTACTTCCGAGGGCGATGTACAGGATTTTCATGGGTACAAAGTAAGCCAACTTTGCGGATATTACGCATGCGTACTACGTGCGCAGCGAAGAAACAGGGGAAGGAAAAAGCCCTTCCCCTGTTTCGTTCCGACCGCGTCCGGCGCGGGCTGCCCTTTACGCGCGGGTTCAGAAATTCACCTGGAACCCGATGCCGAGCACCTCTTTCAGCTGAAGACGCGGAGAACCGGGACTGGTGTCCGTCTTCCCGAACAGAATATCGTCGTCGTATATCATGTTGACGTACAGGTTGGCGGTCAGCCAGCCCGTAAGGGCGTAGTCGAGCTGAACGTCCCAGTTGATGTCGATGTTCTGCGGATTGTGCAGGTAGTTGGAGTAAAGTTCGAGACGGGAGTACAGCGACAGTTTCCGCCAGAGCTTCGTGTTCACTTCGGCACGGATGTTCGCACCGAACTCGTTGAGGACGCGGCGGCCGCTCTTCACGCCGAACGAACTGGCGTCGGAGAGTTTGGTGTCGCAGACGAACGTGGCGCGGTAGGTGGCCGGCGATGCGATGAGGGTCAGCCACGGCGTGGGAGTGTAGGTCAGCCCCAGGCCGAAGGAGAGATAACCGGGTGCCATGAATTTGGAAATGTAGTCGGTGGAGGATACCTTGTAGTCGTATCCCTTGGCGAACTGTGTATTGAACGTCGCCGTTCCGCCCAGATAGAGTTTCCGGGCGACGAGCCGTCCGTAGTTGGACGAGAAGTAGATTTTGTCGTTGGTCTTGCGCGTGCCGTCCGTACTCGTGCGGTTGATGCCGAAGGCGAGTTCCAGACGGTTCGTCCACAGGTTTTTCGCGTCGTTATAGTCGAGGCTGTAATTGAACGACGCATTGACGGCTATCGACGGGTCGCCGCCCGCGTTCCAGTTGGAGAACGTGGCCTGCGAGACGTTCAGCCCCGCGGCACCCTTGCTCGTCCAGGGCGATGTCTTTTCCGCTACGGCTTCGGCCTGCTCCATGACGGCGCGGGCATTTTTCGCGATGTCGTCGGTGGGGTCGGTGGCGGCGGGCGCCTGCGCCGACATGGTTCCTGCGACCAGCGAGGCCGCGGCAGCGATGTACAATTTCTTCATAATGTTTGTGTTTTATGGCGGTGAATCGTTTTCCCTGTCCCGATGATGCCTGCAAAAATCATGTCATTCCTGCAAATCGCGCATCGTTCGGCGTAATTTTGTGATGTCGTGGGCCTTTTGTTTCACGGATGCGGGCCGTCGCTGGTGAAAAAACGTTACCTTTGCCCCTGTTTTTGTCCGGCGTCGTTCCTTCCGCATCCGCAGTGCGGTGCGTATCGGGTGTGCGGGATAATCGGATGTTCTTGTCTGCCAGAGAATTGAGCACGTGCGGGGACGATACGGATGCAGGCTTGTTGGACTGTGCGGTACGATGAGTGGAACGATTTTTGCATTCAATAGTACCGTAGACTTATACATCATGGAGAAAGTAATTCACCGTTCCGGAAGCAGGGGGTTTTCCGACAACGGTTGGCTGAAGAGCTACTTTACCTTCAGTTTTGCTAATTACTACGACCCGCGCCGTATCAATTTCGGAGCGATTCGAGTGTTGAACAACGATACGGTTGAAGGTGGCGAAGGTTTTAAATCGCACCCCCATGATAATATGGAAATCGTGCTCATTCCTACGGAAGGAGCTTTCGACCATGCGGATAACATCGGCAACATCACGACCGTATCGGCAGGCGAGGCGCAAATCATCAGTGCGGGCCGCGGCATGGTGCACAACCTCTATAATCACCACCGGCAAGCTCCCCTTTCGTATATACAAATGTGGATATTTCCGCGGGAATACGAGCTGGAACCATTCTGTTCGAAAGTGAAACTCGCGGAAACGCCCCGCGGATGCTGGCAGCCCGTGGTGTCGCCCGTAGGCGGGGAACACGTGCTGCGCATCAATCAGAATGCGTGGGTGTATATAGGCGAGATGGCAGCCGGCACGACCATGCGTTACCCCATGAATTTGAGGACTAACGGCGTGTACCTGTTCGTCATGTCGGGGGATGTGTTGATAGCGGGCTCCGAACTCCACGCGGGCGATGCGGTCGGTCTTACCGGCGTGGATGAGGCGGAGATAGAAGCCGAAACGGATGCGAAGGTGCTCGCCATCGAAGTACCCATGCGCGAGTGGAGCGAATCGACCGAGGATTGATGCCGCATCCAGCAGCGGGAAAGCCGGCGCATCCGGCAGGGATTTAAGCGGTTTCGGGTTCGGGACGGCGAACTATCGTGCGGACTTCTGCGGGGCGGAGCAGAACCGTACCGAAAAAAACGGTCTCGGATTTTGAAATTCCGTCGGAATGCCTTAACTTTGTCCCAATTTAAGCGATACGAAAACGAGATGACGGGAAAGGAGAACGACAGACGGATGGAAAACGGTACCAGGAACTTTTTCACCGGTCGTGCAATCGCCGTTTCCCTCATCGTTCCCGATAATCTTTAGGCAGCTGAACAGGCTGCCTTTTTTTTGGGCCGGGTTTCCGTCGCTTCCGGAATCGAAGATTTTTATAAAAATATATCGGGTTATGAAAATGCTGCTCAGAGGAGGTAACGTATATTCCGGCGGAGCGTTCCGGCGTGCCGATGTGCTGCTGGAGGATGGTCGGGTGGTCGCCGTGGGCGATGTGTCCGATGCGGGTGCCGAAGCGGTGGATGTGACCGGAAAACATGTGCTGCCGGGGTTGATAGACGTGCACGTGCATTTCCGCGAACCGGGATTCTCCTATAAGGAAACCATTGCGTCGGGCAGCCGTGCGGCGGCCCGCGGCGGATATACGACGGTGTGTACGATGCCCAACCTGAACCCGGCGCCCGATACGGCGGAGCAACTGGAGGTGCAGCTCGGCATGATACGGAACGAAGCCGTGGTGAAGGTCGTCCCCTACGGGACCATCACCATGCGTCAGAGCGGCGGCGGAGCGCTTTCGGACATGGAGGCCATGCGCGATGGGGTGGTCGGCTTTTCGGATGACGGGCGCGGCGTGCAGGAGGATGCCGTCATGGAGGCAGCCATGCGCGAGGCCGCCCGGCTGGGAAGGCCCGTCGTGGCCCATTGCGAGGTGAACGACCTGCTGCACGGCGGGTACATCCACGACGGGGAGTACGCACGCCTGCACGGTCATAAGGGCATCTGTTCCGAAAGCGAATGGCGGCAGGTGGCGCGCGACATCGAGCTCGTCCGCAGGACGGGGTGTCGCTATCATGTGTGCCACGTCTCCACGAAGGAGAGTGTGGAGCTCGTGCGCAGGGCCAAGGCCGAGGGACTGCCGGTAAGCTGCGAGACGGCGCCGCATTACCTCGTGCTGACCGACATGGATTTGCAGGAGGACGGACGTTTCAAAATGAACCCGCCCATCCGCAGCGCCGAAGACCGTGCTGCGCTTCTGGACGGCCTTCTGGACGGAACGATAGAGGTTATCGCAACCGACCATGCACCCCATTCGGCTGCGGAAAAGGCCAAAGGGCTCGCGGGAAGCGCATTCGGTATCGTGGGGCTGGAAACTTCGTTCCCGGTGCTTTATACCCGCCTCGTGCTGGAGGGCGTGCTGCCGCTCGAAAAGCTCGTGGAGTTGATGAGCGTGCGCCCCGGCAGGCTGTTCGGTCTGGGCGGAACCATCGAGCCGGGCGCTCCGGCCGACATCGCCGTCTTCGACCTCGGTGCGCGGTATCGGATAGAAAGCGCCGACTTCCTGTCGCAGGGGCATGCGACGCCGTTCGACGGCTGGGAAGTCCAGGGACGCAACGTGCTGACGCTCGCGGAGGGCCGACCGGTGTACCGCGACGCCTCGTTCGGAGGCAGCGGCATTGTTGCATAGACGGTAAAAGGGTTTGTATTCGGAGCGAATAAGGAATGTATAAGAAAGGAATATACGGAATACGTTCGAACGAACCGCTGACGGAGACGGTCTGGCGGATGGTCGTGGAGGGCGACACGCAGTATTTGACCGCACCGGGCCAGTTCGTGAACATCGAACTGCCGGGCAGATTTCTGCGCCGGCCCATATCGGTCTGCGATTACGACGGGCATACGATAACGCTTATATATAAGGTAGTCGGCGAAGGTACCGCTCAGATGGCCCGCATGAGGCCGGGCGAATGCCTCGATATGCTGACCGGACTCGGCAACGGCTTCGCTGTCGGAGTGCCGTCGCGGCGGCCGCTGCTGGTCGGCGGCGGCGTGGGCGTACCCCCGCTTTACAACCTTGCGAAGAGGCTTTTGGCCGAAGGACGGCGGGTGTCGGTGGTGCTCGGTTTCAATACGGCGTCGGAAGTCTTCTATGCGGAGGAGTTCGAGGCGCTGGGAACCGATGTGACGGTCGCTACGGCGGACGGTTCGCGCGGCGTGCGCGGCTTCGTGACCGACGTGCTTGCGGACGGATGTACGGACTACGATTATGTATATGCCTGCGGTCCCATGCCGATGCTCCGTGCGCTGTCGGGCGCTGTCCGAGTGCCGGGGCAGTTCAGCTTCGAGGAGCGGATGGGGTGCGGCTTCGGCGGGTGCATGGGATGCAGCTGCCGCACGCGCAACGGCAGCAAGCGTATCTGTAAGGAAGGCCCGGTGCTTACGACGGACGAAATCATATGGGAGGAATGATGGACGCGAAAGAGAAACATACGGCGGCGGCCTGTGCTCCTGACCTGTCGGTGGAGCTGAGCGGGCTCCGGCTCGACAACCCCGTAATACCCGCCAGCGGTACGTTCGGCTTCGGGGCCGAATTCGCCGAATTTTACGACCTGAACGTGCTCGGTTCCTTTTCCTTCAAGGGGACTACGAAGGAGCCCCGGTTCGGGAACCCGACGCCCCGCATCGCGGAGTGTACCGAAGGGATGATAAATGCCGTGGGACTCCAGAATCCCGGCATCGACGCCGTGATTGAGGAGGAGCTGCCGCGTATCGCCCGGATATTCCGCAAACCGGTGGTGGCCAACATCAGCGGGTTTTCGGTGGAGGACTATGCCTACTGCTGCGAGAAAATCGATGCGCAGGAGCAGGTGGGCATCATCGAGGTGAACATCAGCTGTCCCAACGTGAAGCACGGCGGAATGAGTTTCGGGACGGTGCCCGAAAGCGCCTACGAAGTGACCAGGGCGGTGAAGGCCGTCACCTCCAAACCCGTGTATATGAAACTGAGCCCTAACGTGACGGACATCGTAGCGATAGCCAGGGCGTGCGAAGAGGGCGGGGCGGACGGCCTGACGCTCATCAATACGCTGCTGGGCATGCGCATCGACCTGCGCACGCGCAGGCCCGTCATCGCCAATACGATGGGCGGATTTTCGGGCCCGGCCATTTTCCCGGTGGCGCTGCGCATGGTCTATCAGGTGGCCAAAGCGTGCCGGATACCGGTCATGGGATGCGGCGGCGTGGCGACAGCCCGCGATGTCATCGAGATGATGATGGCCGGTGCGACGGCGGTGCAGGTGGGGGCCGAGAACCTGCGCAACCCGTATGCCTGCAAGGAAATTATCGAAGCGCTGCCGGCCGAAATGGAGCGGCTGGGCATCGCCCGACTGCGGGACATCGTCGGAGTGGCCTGAGGGACGGACATGCGGCCGGAATGCGGGCCGCCTGGCGGAACGGAAGACAAGGATTGAAAAGCAATACAGACAGAACGAAAATGACTAAAGACGTGATTATCGCGTGCGACTTTCCGGGCGCGAAGGAGACTTTCCGGTTTCTCGACCTGTTCACGCAGGAGAAACCTTTCCTGAAAATCGGCATGGAACTCTTTTATGCGGAGGGGCCCTCGATTGTGAGGGAAATTAAGCGGCGCGGCCACCGCATCTTCCTCGACCTGAAGCTGCACGACATTCCCAATACGGTGAAGAAGGCGATGGCGGTGCTCGCGCAGCTGGATGTGGATATGACCAACGTCCATGCGGCGGGAACCATCGACATGATGCGTGCCGCACTGGAGGGGCTCACCCGTCCGGACGGTAGCCGTCCGCTGCTCATCGCCGTGACGCAGCTCACCTCCACCAGCGAGGAGCGCATGCAGCGCGAATTGCTCATCGGAGCGCCGATAAACGATACCATCGTGCAGTATGCCCGCAATGCGCGGGAGGCGGGGCTCGACGGCGTGGTATGCTCGCCGCTCGAAGCCGGCATGGTGAAGGAGGCGTGCGGAAGCGGTTTTCTGACCGTGACGCCGGGCGTCCGTTTCGCCGACGGGGAGAAGGGCGACCAGGTGCGCGTCACCACACCGGCGCGTGCCGCCGAAATCGGTACGGACTATATCGTGGTTGGGCGTCCCATCACGGAGGCGGCCGACCCGGTGGGAGCATACCGCCGGTGCGTGAAGGAATTCATGATGTCCTGAGATGCGGCGGCCGGAACGGACCCGAACTTGAAAATATATTAAAACCGACAGAAAGACATGGATTTGGCTTTGGAAATGGAGCAAAAAACGACCGACGGCGCCGGATGCTGCTGCCAGGCAGCCGTGCGGAACGGCGAACTGAAAGAACTCGAACGACAGATAGCGAAAGACCTCCTTTCGATAGGGGCGGTCTTCCTCAGACCGGAAGAGCCCTTTACGTGGGCGAGCGGAATAAAGAGTCCGATTTACTGCGACAACCGTCTGACGCTGACGGCCCCCCGCGTCAGAGACCACATCGAGGCAGGACTCGCCCGCGTGGTGAAGGAGCTATACCCCGAATGCGAGGTGCTGATGGGCACGAGCACCGCTGGTATCGCGCATGCGGCCATTACGGCCACGCTGCTCGACCTGCCGATGGGATACGTCCGCGGAAACGCCAAAGACCATGGCCGTACGAATCAGATAGAGGGTCGGCTCGAACCGGGGCAGAAGGTGGTGGTCATCGAGGACCTTATCTCTACGGGCGACAGCTGCATCGAGGTGGTTCGGGTGCTGCGGGCCGCCGGTGCGGAAGTGCTCGGCGTGGCCAGCATCTTTACCTACGGCATGCAGACCGGTCTCGAACACCTGCGCGACGCACAGGTGCGGAACCACAGCCTGTCCAATTTCGACACGCTCGTCGGGGTGGCGGCCGAGAACGGCTATATCCGTCCGGAGGACATCCGGCGGCTCGTAGCCTTCCGCGACAATCCCCGCGACGAATCGTGGATTGCGTCCTCCCGGTAGCCGTTCTCGCGGCACGGAATACCGATGCGGGCCGCCGGCATGCGGGCGGCGACATGAAAAAGATTATCAGTACCCATAACACATAAAACAGGTTTATTATGCATCATCTTATCGACATCACCGACCTGAGCATGCAGGAATTGCAGGAGATTATCGATCTCGCGCTCGACATCATCGCAGACCGTCCGGCCTACACCGAAAGATGCAAGAACAAGACGCTGGCTACCCTATTCTACGAACCGAGTACGCGCACCCGCCTCAGCTTCGAGGCCGCGATGCTCGAACTCGGCGGTAATGTCCTCGGATTCTCGGATGCAAGCACCTCCTCGGTGACGAAAGGGGAGTCGCTTGCCGATACCATAATGACCATCAACAAGTTCGCCGACATCATCGCCATGCGCCACCCCAAAGACGGCGCTCCGCTCGTGGCGTCGCGCGTGACCGACATACCGATTATCAACGGCGGCGACGGTTCGCACTGCCACCCGACGCAGACGCTCGCCGACCTGCTGACCATCAAGCGCGAAATGCGCCGTCTGGATAACCTCGTCATCGGTATGTGCGGCGACCTGAAGTTCGGCCGGACGGTGCATTCGCTCACGAAGGCCATGATGCGTTACGACAACATCCGCTTCGTGATGATATCGCCCGACGAACTCCGCATGCCGGAGCACGTGCTCGAAGAACTGCGCGAGGCGGGCATCCCGTACACCGAGGTGCGGGATATGGAGAGCGTGATGCCGGAGCTCGACATCCTCTACATGACGCGCGTACAGCGGGAACGTTTCGATGACCCGGCGGTATACGAGGCGCTCAAAGATACCTACATCCTCGATGCGGAGAAGATGAAACTCGCCAAGAAGAACATGGCCGTCCTGCACCCGCTGCCCCGCGTGAACGAAATCGCCGTGGAGGTGGACAAGGACCCGCGTGCCGCATACTTCCGCGAGGTGGAAAACGGCAAGTTCATGCGTATGGCCCTTATCTGCAAACTGTTCGAATGGGAAAACAAGCGCATGGAGAATCCGCAGCTCGCAGGAGTGGTCGAGAATCCGCAGAGCGTGAAGTGCCCCAACAAGCGCTGCATCTGCAACTCGGAGAACGTACCCCAGCTCATGCGTCCCGTCGAGGGAGAACAGGGTGCGTACCGCTGCGCATACTGCGAAACGTTGATTAAGGAGTAGCGGTATCCGCTGCTGTACCGCATGCGGCCGTCCGGGAACAGAGGTTCCCGGACGGCTTTCGTTTCGGGCGGAGACCGGATGTACTCTGTGCGGAGCCGAATCCGGTGTCGGGCGGCGATGCGGTCGTCCCGGTTGTGTGCAGGCGGAACGGTTTTTTCGCCGGCCTGAACGTGTCGGATGCGGGGAGTGCCGTGCACATGTTGTGCATACATGCAATGTGCCGGAATTACGGAACATACATGGCCGAAAGGGGAGGGCTGCGAGGCCCTTTTTCTTTCGTATGGATGGCGTATCAGTACTGTCCCGCTGTGCACAGCGATGTTACGCCTTTTACGGGAACCGCCGTCTGAGCAGGACAAGCGAGCTGCGTCCGTCCGAAACGCATCGTGTTGCGTGCCGCATCGGGAAGGTATCGTCGAAAACGGAAGGATGCTGTCTGCGGATTTATGGTATTGACGGAATCGCAGGAAAACGGTATTTTTGCGGCACGAATCTGAAATGACTTGATGTCGAAAAGAAGAATGCGAATGAAAAGGATAATACCGTTGCTCCTGCTGCCGATGCTTCTGGTCTCGTGCGACAAGGCGGGGGAGTGGTTCGGCGGCGGAGGGGAGAGCGGCGCGACTCCTCCGGAGATACGGGTCGAGACCGTGACCGATGTGAAAGTCACCATCGGAGTAGGAAGTTATGAAGAGACGGAGGGCGTGGAGTTCGGCATCTGCTGGGCGGAACACCCTGCGCCGGGAACCGAACAGACCATTGCCCTGTCCGGTCCGGGGATGGCGGTCGAAATCGACGGGCTTGCTCCCCAGACCGAATATTACGCACGCAGTTATGCGCGCGGAGGGAACGGTAAGACGACGTTCGGCGACGAGGTGCAGTTCACGACCGACCGGGAGCGTCCGAAAGTCAAGGTCATGGGCTGCAATGTGTTCGACCAGGCGGTGGAAGTGACATGTATGGCATGGGGGCCCCGTATCGAATCGGTGGGCGTGTGCTGGAATACCGAGGGGGCTCCGAGCACGGAGAACGGCGAATCGGAGGATTGCGTTTATGATGCCGAAAACGATGTTTATACGGTCACGCTGACCGGGCTCGAAGAGTCTACGCAGTATTACCTGAAAGGATATGTCCGGACGGACGACGGCGCGACCTATCTGTCCGAAGAAGAGTTGGATTTCCGTACCGAAGGCGTTTATGTTCCCGACATGTGGGTGAACATGCCTATCGAGCGGGAAGACACCTATGCCGATATCACTTATGAAGTGAACGAGGAGCACATCATCCGCCGCGGTCTCTGCTGGGCTGCGGAACCCGAACCCACCGTGGACGATGCGAAGACGGACGACGGGACGCAGAGCGGTGTGTTGACGGTGCGCATCGAGGGTCTGGAGCCGGCTACGGACTATTACATCCGTCCTTACGTGGTGCTTCCGCACGCGGTAGACGGAGAGCGGCTTTATTACGGTACCGAGGAGGTTTTCACCACCTACGAGGCCGACGTGTTCTTCGAAGTGCCGGATGCGGTCTTTGCCGCATACCTCGTGGAAGCATTCGACAAGAACGGCGACGGCAGGGTTTCCGAACGCGAAGCAGCGGATGTTTCCTATATGGACGATTTGGGGTATCGCAACATCGCTTCGCTGGAGGGCATCGAGCACTTCCCGAACCTGGCGGTCATCCGCTGTCCGGGCAATCGGATAACGAAACTCGACCTGAGCGGCAATCCGAAACTGTTCAACGTGGACTGCAGCGACAACAACCTGACCGAACTCATTCTGGGGACGAGTGCGCTGGAGATGCTCGACTGTGCCGGCAACGTGCTGACCGACCTGGATATCTCCGGCCTTCCGGCGCTGCGCGACCTCGATTGCAGCGACAACATGCTGCGTACGCTCGATTGCAGTGCGAACGTCGGTCTGGAGGAACTCTCGTGCAGGGATAATCCGCTCACGTCGCTGCTCGGTCTCGGCAGTAGTCCGGAACTGAACAAGCTCTATTGCGGGAGCTGCAGTCTGACCGAGCTCGACCTGTCGGCCAATACGAAGTTGACGTACCTGTTTTGCGACGACAACGAACTGACGGAGCTCGACCTTTCCCACTGTACGGCCCTGACCAACCTTTCCTGCCGTTTCAACAGTCTGTCCGTGCTCGATGTGGCCGGCGCGACGCAGCTGCGCGACATCGATTGCGGTTATAACGAGCAAATCGCCGTGCTCGACCTGAGCCGGTGCAAGAAGCTCGAACGTGTGGACTGTTCCAAAAACCGAATCGCGGAACTCGACCTTTCGGACAATCCGTTCCTTGGCTCCGTGCGCTGCGAGCAGAACGAACTGACGCTGCTGGATGTGTCGGGCTGTTCTGTACTCGAATCGCTGATGTGTTACGGCAATGCGCTTTCCTCGCTCGATTTGGGCGGCCTTTCCGTACTCGATTTCCTGAACTGCAGCGAGAACCGGCTCGTTTCGCTCGATACTGGCGATGCGGTGCGGCTGACCACGCTCGTCTGCAACACCAATTCACTTGGGTCGCTGGACGTGTCGCGCAACACGTATCTCGAATACCTCGACTGCGGTAAGAACGATATCACGACGCTCGACCTGCGCAATTGCCCCGACCTCGAACCGGGGAACCTGGTCTGCGATTCGTATGTGAACGTCGTCTGGAAGTAATTGCCGTCCGACTTGCGGCAAGTCGCGGCGGGAGGCTTCGGTCTCCCGCCGTGTCCGTATCCGGGGAGGCGGCCGTCGGGGAACGTTCCGATGCGTGGAACGGCGGACCGACCGAAAAAACGTAGGCAGTCCGTTGCGTTTTACGCGGGAATGTATTACCTTTACACCTTTAAAGAACGAAAGGATTGACCGCGGGGGGCGGCGACGAACGTTCCGACGAATTTATTTATGCCTCTAACAGACTCTTTGGGTATCCGTACGACAAGGGTCGTGCCTTTATTTTTTCCTGCCGGAAGGCTTTCCGGTGGTGCGTGCGGGGCGGCAGTGTCCGGCGCGCGGACGGAGAAGGGGCTGGGGAACGGGCAGAACCCCCGAAAGTGGAATGAGCCGCTATGACATGGTCGTGTTGTAGCGGTTCGTCATTAGAGCGGATATTTTTAAAGAATGAAGATATGGCAAAGGTAGGAGTCATCATGGGGTCGGTGAGCGACTGGGAGGTGATGTCGGCGGCGGCCGAAACCCTCGAAGCGTTCGGCGTGGCGTATGAGAAACGGATTGTTTCGGCGCACCGCACGCCCGACCTGCTGGCCGAATATGCCAAGACGGCCAGGGCACGGGGCATCGAGGTAATCATCGCGGGTGCGGGCGGCGCAGCCCATTTGCCGGGCATGGTCGCTTCCATGACCACGTTGCCGGTGGTAGGGGTGCCGGTAAAGTCGCGGGCGCTGAACGGCCTCGACTCCCTGCTCTCCATCGTACAGATGCCCGCGGGCGTTCCGGTAGCCACGGTGGCCATCAACGGGGCGAAGAACGCCGCCCTCGTAGCGGTGAGCATCCTCGCGCTGAATGACCAGTCGCTGGCGTCGGCGCTGGAGGATTTCCGCCGCCGGCAGACCGAAACGGTGCTGATGACCGAATTGCAATAACCATCGACCGGCTTTGAAGAGGGTGAAGACCATAGGAATCATAGGCGGCGGACAGTTGGGGCTGATGATAGCCGAGCAGGCTGCCGTGCTCGGAGCGCGGACGGTGTGCCTCGATCCGGCTCCGGACGCACCGGCCTTCCGCGTGTGCGACGAGCATATCGTGGCCGCTTTCGACGATGCCGCAGCACTCGAAGAGTTGTGCCGCCGCAGCGATGCGGTGACGTATGAATTTGAAAACGTGCCGGGCGAAATACTCGTGCCGTTGACCGAGCAATACAACATCCCGCAGGGATACCGTCCGCTGTACGATTCGCAGGACCGGATAAGGGAGAAGACCAACGCCCGCGACAACGGGCTGCGCGTGCCCCGTTTCGCTGAGGTGCACGACCGCGAGTCGCTGCTGAAGGGAATTGCCGAGATAGGCTGTCCGTGCGTCTTCAAGACGCGCACGCTCGGTTATGACGGACACGGACAGGCAGTGCTGCGCACTCCGGAGGATATCGTCAAAGCGGAACCTTATCTGGGGACGCCTGCCATTCTGGAGGAGTTCGTGCCGTTCGATTACGAGGCGAGCATCGTCATGGTGAACGACGGGCGGCGCATCGTCAGCTTCCCGATAGGACAGAACATCCACCGCGAGGGCATCCTCGACCTGTGCCTCGTCCCGGCCCCGCGCATGGACGATGCCGTGCGGGCCTCGCTCGTCGCGCAGAGCGAGGCGTTCATGCGCCGGTGCGGTTATACGGGTATTCTGGCCATCGAATATTTCGTAAAGGGCGGGGAGCTGTACTTCAACGAAATGGCTCCGCGTCCGCACAACAGCGGTCATTATACCATCGAGGGGTGCACCACCAACCAGTTCCGCGAGCTGTGCCGCTACCTGCTGGGCGAACCCTTGCAGGAACCGCAGCTCGTGGCGCCGACGGTGATGAAGAACATTCTCGGCGAAGACCTTGCCGCAGCGCAGACCGTGGCAGCCGAGGTCGCATGCGGCGCACGGCCGGAACCGAAGGGTGGCGTGCACGTCCACCTGTACGGCAAGAGCGTCAGCAAACCCAAACGGAAGATGGGGCACATCACCTTCGTGGACACGACTCAGGAGGAGTACGATACCCGCTGGCGGGAACGCTTCGTGCAGTGAGGAGCCCGGCAGTCGAGACAGGAACGGAGAAAACCGCAAAAGATATATGGAGAATTACCGTATTTACGTAGAGAAGAAACCGGAATTCAGGGTGGAGGCGCAGAGCCTTCAGGAGGAGCTGAACGGCAACCTGGGCCTGTCGCTCAGGGGACTGCGTCTGCTGAATGTGTACGACCTGTTCGGCTTTACGCCGGAGCTGCTCGAAAAGAGCCGTTACGGGGTATTCGGAGAGCTCGTGACGGATGTCGTGACCGACAGCCTCGACCTGACGGGCAGGAAGTACCTTGCCGTGGAGTACCTTCCCGGTCAGTTCGACCAGCGGGCTTCCTCGGCCGAGGAGTGCGTCATGCTGCTGGAACCCGACGCCGGGGTGAAGATACGCAGCGCGCGGCTGCTGATACTGGACGACGACGTGACGGATGCCGACATGGCGCGTATCCGCAAATATTATATCAACGGCGTGGAGTCGCGCGAGAAAAACCTCGCCGTACTCGGACTGAACGAGAACGCCGAAGTGCGGCCGGTACCCGTACTGGAGGGCTTCACGCGGATGACCGACGGAGAGCTCGCCCCCTATTGCAGGGCCAGCGGACTGGCGATGAATGCCGACGACCTGCGTGAAGTGGTGGCTTATTTCCGCCGCGAGGGGCGCGACCCCTCCGAAACGGAGCTCCGGATACTGGATACCTATTGGAGCGACCATTGCCGCCACACCACCTTCACGACCGTGTTGGAGGAGATTACCGTGGACGAGTCGTTCATGAAAGGCGAAATGGAAGGGGCGCTCGACCTCTACCGCCGCATGCGGGAGGAGTTGGGACGCACCGACAAGCCGGTTTGCCTGATGGATATGGCGACCATCGGGGCGCGTTACCTGAAAAAGAAAGGATTGCTCGCCGACCTGGAGGAGAGCGAGGAGAACAATGCGTGCAGCATTTACATCAACGTCGATGTGGACGGCCGGCCGCAGCGTTGGCTGCTTCAGTTCAAGAACGAAACGCACAACCATCCCACCGAAATAGAGCCTTTCGGTGGCGCCTCCACCTGTCTGGGCGGCGCCATACGCGACCCGCTCTCCGGCCGTGCATACGTCTATCAGGCGATGCGCGTGACCGGCGCCGGCAATATATACCAGCCCGTCGGGGAGACGCTCGAAGGGAAACTGCCGCAGCGCATCATCAGTACGAAGGCCGCTGCCGGATATTCGAGTTACGGCAACCAAATCGGTCTGGCTACCACGCACGTAAGGGAAATATACCATCCCGACTATGTGGCCAAACGCCTCGAAGTGGGGGCGGTCGCCGGGGCGGTGAAGGCGGAGCATGTCCGCCGGGAACGTCCCGTGCCGGGCGACATCGTGCTGCTGCTGGGCGGTCGTACGGGGCGCGACGGTATCGGCGGGGCGACGGGCTCCTCGAAGGAGCACAATGCGCAGTCGCTCGAGGAGTGCGGCAGCGAGGTGCAGAAGGGCAACGCCCCCGAAGAACGCAAGCTGCAGCGTCTGTTCCGCAGGCCGGAAGTGACGCGCCTGATTAAAAAGTCGAACGACTTCGGCGCGGGAGGCGTCAGCGTGGCCATCGGCGAGCTGACCGACGGACTGGACATATACCTCGACCGCGTGCCGACCAAATACAGCGGTCTGAACGCTACGGAACTGGCCATCAGCGAATCGCAGGAGCGCATGGCCGTCGTCATCGAGCGTGCGGACCGGGAGGAGTTCGAGCGTTACTGCGCCGAGGAGAACGTGGAGGCGACGCACGTGGCCGATGTGACCGATACGTGTCGTATGAGGATGTACAACGGGGAGCGGCTCGTCGTGGACCTCTCCCGCGAATTTATCGACAGCGCCGGGGCCCGGCACTATGCAAGGGCGGCCGTAGCCGGCGTCGAGCGCCGCGACCCGTTCCTGCGCCGGGTTCAGGGAGCGACGACGGCCGAGAAGATGCGGGCCGTGCTGTCGGACGACAACGTGGTGTCGCAGAAGGGCATGGTGGAAATGTTCGATTCCACGATAGGCGCCTCGACGGTGCTGATGCCCTACGGCGGCCGCACGCAGCAGACCGAAACGCAGGTGTCGGTGCAGAAGATACCCGTCGGGGACGGATATACCGATACGGCCAGCATCATGACGTTCGGCTTCAATCCCTTCGTTTCGGCATGGAGCCCCTACCACGGTGCGGCTTACGCCGTCGTGGAGGCGGTGACGAAAGCGGTTGCGGCGGGTGCGGCGTACGAAGGGATGCGTTTCTCCTATCAGGAGTATTTCGAGCGCATGACCGACGACCCGCATACGTGGGGCAAGCCGCTCGCGGCCCTGCTCGGCGCACTGAAGATGCAGGAGGCGCTGGGATTGCCATCCATCGGCGGCAAGGACTCCATGAGCGGTACGTTCAGGGATATCGACGTGCCGCCGACGCTCATCGCTTTCGGCATCACGACCGTAGATGCCGACCGGGTGATAAGCCCGGAATTCAAGGAGGCCGGCCACCGCATTTACCTCATCGAACACCTGCCGCTGCACAACTATATGCCCGATACGGAGGTGTTGAAAAAGAACTGGTCTTACGTGCACGAACGGATTGCGGCGGGCGATATCGTCTCCGGCTGGGCCGTCGGTTTCGGCGGCGTGGCGGAAGCCGTCGCCAAAATGTCCTTCGGCAACCGAATCGGGGCCGACATCCGGGTGAACGAACGGGAACTGTTCGGCTTCGGGTACGGCTCTATCGTGGTGGAAAGCCGTGCGGAGCTCGACTGGCCGGGGGCGGTGGAACTCGGCCGTACCGTCGCGGAGGAGGCGGTGACGGTCAATGGCGAACGGATGGCCCTCGACGAACTGCTGGAAGCCAATACGGTGAAATTCGCCGCGGTATATCCCGACAGGGGAACGACCGAGGCGCCCGTCATGCAGCACGAGCCGCAGCCGGTACGGTTCGAATATCCGGGTCCGGCAAAGGAACATCCGGTGGCCTACCTACCTTCGTTTCCCGGTACGAACTGCGATTACGATACGGCTAAGGCGTTCCGCCGGGCGGGTGCCGAGGTGACGACGAGCGTTTTCCGCAACCTGTCCGGTGCCGACGTGCTGGCGTCCATCGACGAAATGTGCGGCCGGATAGCCGCCTGCGACATCTTCGTGCTGAGCGGCGGCTTCTCGTCGGGCGACGAACCGGACGGCAGCGGCAAGTTCATCGTGAGCGTACTGAACAACGCCCGAATCAAGGAGGCGATACACGGACTGCTCGACCGCGGCGGTCTGATACTCGGCATCTGCAACGGCTTCCAGGCGCTCGTGAAATCGGGTCTGCTGCCTTACGGGAGGCTCGGAACGCTGACGCCCGATTCGCCGACGCTCTTCCGCAACGACGTGAACCGCCATATTTCGCAGACGGTGCGCACGCGGGTGGCCTCGACGAATTCGCCGTGGCTCGCCGGATTCCGTACGGGCGAACTGCATACCGTCGCCGTCAGTCACGGCGAGGGCAAGTTCGTGGTGAACGAACGGCAGGCTAAGGAGCTTTTCGAGGCAGGCCAGGTGGCTTTCCAGTATGCCGATGCCGACGGGATGCCGACCGGCAGGGCGCCTTTCAACCCCAACGGCTCCTATTACGCCATCGAGGGTATCGTGAGCCGCGACGGTCGGATACTCGGCAAGATGGGACACACGGAGCGTTACGAACCCAACCTGTTCCGCAACATCGCCGGCAACAAGACGCAGGACATCTTCGGCAATGCGGTGCGGTATTTCAGAAAGAAGTGAATCGAAACGAACCGGTCCGCCGCAGTGCGGATGCAGCATAAAACAGTATGAATAAAACGAATAAATAAAATTTCCGACGACTATGGAACAACGCGAAATGCTCTACGAGGGCAAGGCAAAACAGGTATTCCTGACGGACGACCCCGACCTGATTGTCATCCACTACAAAGACGACGCCACGGCATACAACAATGTGAAGAAGGCGACTATCGAGGCGAAGGGGCTGCTCAACAACCAGATATCCACCATCATTTTCAAATATCTGATTGATAACGGCATACCGACTCATTTCATCGAACAGCTCAACGACCGCGACCAGCTTTGCCGCCGCGTGACGATTTTCCCGCTGGAGGTCATCGTGCGCAACGTCATCGCCGGTTCGATGGCCAAGCGCCTCGACATTCCGGAGGGTACGAAACCCTCGAACACCATCATCGACATCTGCTACAAGAAGGACGAACTCGGCGACCCGCTCATCAACAACGACCATGCCGTGGCGCTCGGCATCGCCACCTACGAGGAGCTGGACGAAATGTTCGCGCTGACGCGCCGGATTAACGTGCTGCTGACCGACCTGTTCAAGAAGCTGGGTATTACGCTCGTGGACTTCAAAATCGAGTTCGGCAAGACGAGCGACGGCAAAATCGTGTTGGCCGACGAGATAAGCCCGGATACCTGCCGCCTGTGGGATTCGGCGACCAACGAGAAACTCGACAAAGACCGTTTCCGCCGCGACCTGGGCAAGGTGCGCGAGGCTTACGAGGAGATACTCAACAGGCTGACGAAATAGGCAGGACAGGATACGTTCCGGTCCCGTAACGACGTTTGCAGATACGGGACCGGATGTTTTTTCCGGACGATGCCCGAAAACGCATGTACGGAGGGATTTTCCCTTGCGTGTGTGGTGTCGTTTTTTTATTTTTGACGAATCTATCGGCATGCCGGCGGCGTCGGCCGCAGCGGGCCGGGAGGATATTTATTTGGAGGACAAAGCAAATGGCTAATTATCAGGACAGGCAAATCCATGAGGAGTGCGGGGTGTTCGGGGTGTTCGGTGTCGGGAATGCCGCATCGCTGACCTACTACGGGCTCCATTCGCTCCAGCACCGCGGCCAGGAGGGGTGCGGCATCGTGAGCGTGGATAACCGCGTATTCCATCGCGTGAAGGGCGAGGGGCTCGTGACGGAAGTGTTCAACGAGGACAACCTGCGCACGCTCACGGGGAACATGGCAATCGGACACGTGCGCTATTCGACGACGGGCGGCGGCGGCATCGACAACGTCCAGCCCTTCATGTTCATGCACAGCACGGGCGATTTTGCGCTCGCGCACAACGGCAACCTCGTGAATTCGCGCCAGCTCAAAAACTTCCTCGAAGAGCGCGGCAGCCTGTTCCACTCCACTTCGGACAGCGAGATTTTTGCCCACCTCATCAAGAAGGAGACCGACAGCCGCGACCGCATCTTCCCCATTCTCGAAGCGCTGAACATGGTCGAGGGGGCGTTCGCGCTGCTCATCATGACGGCCAGCAAGATATACGCCTGCCGCGACAAGCACGGCCTGCGTCCGCTCTCGATAGGACGGCTGGGCGACGGGTACGTGGTGAGCAGCGAAACGTGCGCCTTCGAGGTGGTGGGTGCCGAGTTCATCCGCGACGTGGCTCCCGGCGAGGTGGTCATCATCGACGTGAACGGCCTGCAAAGCGTGGACTATTCCAAATTCAAGCACTACAACATGTGCGCGATGGAATACGTCTATTTCGCCCGTCCCGACAGCGACATCGAGGGCACCAACGTGCATGCCTTCCGCAAGGAGACGGGGCGCATGCTCTACGAGGAGGCTCCGGTGGATGCGGACATCGTCGTGGGCGTTCCCGATTCGAGCCTCAGCGCCGCCATCGGTTACAGCGAGGCGAGCGGTATTCCCTACGAAATGGGGCTCATCAAGAACAAATACGTGGGGCGTACCTTCATCCAGCCTTCGCAGGAACTTCGCGAGAAAGGGGTGCGGATGAAACTCTCGCCGGTGCGGAGCATCGTCGAGGGGAAGAGGCTGGTCATCGTGGACGACTCCATCGTGCGCGGCACCACTTCGCGCCGCATCGTGAAGATGCTCCGTCAGTCGGGCGCTAAGGAGATACACATGCGTATCGCCAGCCCGGCGATTACCCATCCGTGCTTCTACGGCGTGGACATGTCCACGTACGACGAGCTGATATGCGCACGGGAGCAGGATTCGGAGACGGTGCGCAAAATCATCGGGGCCGATTCGCTCGTGTGGCTGTCGCCCGAAGCGCTCTACAAGGCAGCGGGCGGACGGAAAGAGTTGTGCATCGCCTGTTTCAATGGCCGTTATCCGACGGCGCTCTACCAGTCGATACACGAAGTGAACAAGGACAAGAAATGTTGATTGCATACGAAAAACGAAATATTTATGGCAAAGAGTTATGAAGAGGCAGGCGTGAACCTCGAAGCGGGTTACGAGGGGGTGAGACGCATCAAGAAACACGTCGCATCCACGGCGCGTACCGGCGTGATGGGCAACATAGGCGCGTTCGGCGGCATGTTCGACCTTTCAAAACTCGGAGTCGCCGAACCGGTACTCGTCAGCGGAACGGATGGCGTGGGCACCAAGCTGAAGATAGCCATCGAGATGGACCGGCACGACACCATCGGTATCGATGCCGTGGCCATGTGCGTGAACGACGTGCTCGCGCAGGGGGCCGAACCCATCTTTTTCCTCGACTATATCGCGCTGGGCATCAATGACCCGGTGAAGGTGGAAGCCATCGTGTCGGGGGTGGCCGACGGCTGCCGGCAGGCGGGGTGCGCTTTGGTGGGCGGCGAGACGGCCGAGATGCCGGGCATGTATGCCGGAGACGACTACGACATCGCGGGCTTTACCTGCGGCGTGGTGGAAAAGGCGCGGCTCATCGACTGCTCCAGGGTAGCGGTCGGAGACGTGCTCGTGGGTATCGCATCGAGCGGTGTGCATTCCAACGGCTTCAGCCTCGTGCGCAAAATTGTGGCGGACAACGGACTCTGTTTGGAAAAGGTCTATCCCGAACTCGGCGAACGGACGCTGGGCGAGGTGCTGCTGACTCCTACGAAAATATACGTGAAACAGGTGCTCGACGTGATTGCACAGTGCGACGTACACGGCATCAGCCACATTACCGGCGGCGGGTTCGACGAGAACATTCCCCGCATCCTGAAGGAAGGACAGGGTATCGAGGTAGAGGAGGGAACCTGGGAAATCCTTCCCGTGTTCCGCTTCCTCGAAAAGTACGGGAAAATCGACCACCGCGAAATGTTCAATATCTTCAACATGGGTATCGGTATGGTCGTCGCCCTGCCCGAAGGCGATGCGGCGAAGGCCGTCGCGATACTCGAAGGCTACGGCGAGCGGGCGTCCGTTATCGGGCGCGTCACTGCTGCCGAAGGCGTGGTCATCCGGTAGAGACCGCATTTACGAAGCGCCCTGCGGCGGGCGAAGCGGGATACGGCGGCCGGGCCGCCGCGAGGCCTGCGAAAACCGGCGGGGCGGAAAAGCATGTGAAAAAACAGAATGATGCGAAACGAAGGAAAAGCGAGACTCGCCGTGTTCGCCAGCGGCAACGGCAGTAACTTCGAGGCGATTGCCGCGGCGTGCGCCGACGGGCGTCTCGATGCGCAGGTCGTGTTGCTCGTGTGCGACCGACCGGGGGCCTATGTGTGCGAGCGGGCCGCCCGGTTCGGGGTGGAGACGTTCGCGTTCCGGCCGAAGAGCTACGAATCGAAAGAGGCATACGAACGGGAAATCGTGCGGATGCTCGACCGGCGGGGCGTGGAGCTCGTCTGTCTGGCCGGCTACATGCGGATACTTTCCCGCGCGATGCTCGATGCCTACGGCGGACGCATCATCAACATCCACCCCTCGCTGCTGCCCGCCTTCAAGGGCGCGCATGCCATCCGGGATGCGTTCGAGTACGGCGTGAAGGTCTACGGGGTGACGGTACATTACGTCAGCGACGAGCTCGACGGGGGAAAAATCATCGCCCAGCGGGCTTTCGAATATACCGGAGGCGATGCGGAAGAGCTGGAGGCGATGGTCCATGCGGTGGAGCATCCGCTCTACGTGGAGGCCATAACCGGACTGCTTGCGGGCCGCGGCGCATAGCGGCATAACCACCGCTCCCGCACGGGCGCCCGTATTTTCGGAAGGGGAACCGTGAAGCAGGGGCGGAGAGCATGAAACGGAAAGAAATAGGGGAGCCTGCCTGTACGTTCCCATGCATCCGACTGTCGGAAGCAGTCGTGCGTCCCGTCCGAAAGGAGGGGACTGTGTGATGCCTTCGGTCGGGGGGGGCTGTGCAGGGAGGGGGATATAAATGCAGAAACGAAAAAACAGATACGGAATGAGAGCACTTATCAGTGTCAGCGACAAGACGGGCATCGTCGAATTCGCGGGCGGTTTGAAGAAACTCGGTTGGGACATCATCGCCACGGGCGGCACCATGAAGCTGCTGCGCGATGCGGGGTTGGAAGTAATCAATATCAGCGATGTGACGGGATTCCCGGAAATCTGCGACGGTCGCGTGAAGACGCTCCATCCCAAGGTGCACGGCGGCCTGCTGGCCCGCCGCGACGTGCAGAGCCATCTGGATGCGCTGCGTGAGAACGGTATCGAATTCATCGACATGGTCTGCGTGAACCTGTATCCGTTCCGCCAGACGATAGCCAAAGAGGGCGTCGCCATGGAGGATGCGATAGAGAATATCGACATAGGCGGCCCGTCGATGCTCCGCAGTGCGGCCAAGAATTACCGCGACGTGACGGTCGTATGCGACCCGCAGGATTACGGACAGGTACTCGGCGAAATCGGGGCCGAAGGCAATACGCGCCCCGAAACGCGGTTGGCCCTGTCGGCAAAGGCGTTCACCCATACGGCACAGTACGACTCCTGCATCGCCTCCTATCTGCGGGAAAAAGCCGGTCTGGAGGAGAAACTGTTCCTCGATTTCGATATCGTGCAGACGCTCCGCTACGGCGAGAACCCCCACCAGCAGGCGAAGTTCTACCGCGGTGCGTCGCCCGTGCCCTTCTCGCTGGCGTTCGCCCGGCAGCTGAACGGCAAGGAGCTTTCGTACAACAACATACAGGATGCCAATGCGGCACTCAACATCGTGCGCGAATTCGACGAACCGTTCTGCGTGGGATTGAAGCACATGAATCCCTGCGGCGCGGCCGTGGGGAGCGACATCCGCCAGGCGTGGGAGAAGGCGTACGAAGCGGACAAGGTGAGCATCTACGGCGGTATCGTGGCAGTGAACCGCGAGCTGGATGCGGCGACGGCACTGGCCATGAAGCCCGTATTCCTGGAAATCGTCATCGCTCCTTCGTTCTCGGAGGAGGCGCTCGAAATATTGACCAAAAAGAAGAACCTGCGCCTGCTCGAAGTGGACATGACGCGCAGCGGTGAGCGCGAACGCCAGTTAGTGAGCGTGAACGGCGGCCTGCTCGTACAGGACCTCGATACGGAAACCCGTACCGTGACCGAGGCGATGACCGTGACGAAGCGGCGGCCCGATGCCGCGCAGCTCGCCGACATGAATTTTGCTTGGAGCATCGTAAAACATGTGAAGTCCAATGCCATCGTGGTGGTGAAGGACGGCTGTACGGTAGGTATCGGTGCGGGGCAGATGAACCGCGTGGGTTCGGCCGAAATCGCCCTGAAAGAGGCCCGAAGCAAGGGATTGACCCAGGGACTCGTGCTCGCGTCGGACGGTTTCCTGCCCTTCGACGATACGGTGACGCTGGCGGCGGGATACGGCGTGTCGGCCATCGTGCAGCCCGGCGGCAGCATCCACGACGGGGATTCCGTCGCGAAAGCCGACGAACTGGGTATTGCCATGGTATTTACGGGCGAACGTCATTTCAAACATTGACGGATACGGCCGGGAGTGCGCCGGGTGGCCGGGATTGTGGGGCTGTGCGATGGAGTGCGGTGTACTGTCCGGGTATGCTGGGAAGGCGTTGGCGGACGTCGGGCCGGAAAGGGACTTTCGCATGGATTCCGAAGCGGAGAGGCAGTGCGCGGTGAGGCGCTGCGGCAGAAGAAACAGAATATGACAGAAAATAACGAACCTATGAAAGTGCTTGTTGTGGGCGGCGGTGGCCGTTGCCATGCGATTGCGGATGCCCTCGGCCGTTCGCCGAAGGTGGATAAAATCTATTGTGCGCCGGGTAATGCCGGTACGGCGGCGGTGGCCGAGAACGTACCGCTGAAGGATACCGATGTGTCGGGACTGCTGGCCTTCGCGCGGGAGCGGGGCGTGGACCTGACGGTGGTCGGGCCGGAGGCGGCATTGCAGGCCGGAATCGTGGATGCGTTCCGGGAACACGGGCTCCGCATCTTCGGCCCTACCGCGGCTGCGGCCCGTATCGAAACGAGCAAGGAGTTCGCCAAGGAACTCATGATGCGGCACGGGATACCGACGGCCGCTTACCGTCCGTTCGACGACTACCGCGAGGCGCTGGATTACGTGGCATCGCGACCGTTGCCTGCGGTGCTCAAGTACGACGGACTGGCCGCCGGTAAGGGGGTGGTCGTCGCACAGACCATGCAGGAGGCGGAGGAGGCCCTGCGCGACATGCTGCTCGACGACCGGTTCGGCCGCGGGCGGGTCATCGTGGAGGATTACCTCGAAGGACCGGAATTTTCGTTCATGTGTTTCGTGTCGGGTTCCCGTGTCTGGCCGATGCCGCTGGCGCAGGACCACAAGCGGGCTTTCGACGGCGACCGGGGGCCCAATACGGGTGGCATGGGCGCCTACTCGCCCGTACCGTTCATCGGCGAGGAGGAGCGCCGGTTCGCGCTGGACAACATTATGAAAAAGGCGGCTGCCGCACTGGTGCTCGAAGGGCTGCCCTTTACGGGCGTGCTGTACGGCGGACTTATGAAAACGAAAGAGGGCATCAAGGTCATCGAGTTCAATGCCCGTTTCGGCGACCCCGAAACGGAAGTGGTGCTGCCGCGCCTGAAGAGCGATATTTACGACATCTTCGCGGCGGTAGCCGACGGCGGGACATTGGAGGAACCCGTGTGGGACGACCGGGCGGCGCTGGGTATCGTGATGGCTTCCAAAGGCTATCCGGGTTCCTGCGAAAAGGGGTTCCCGATAGGGGGGCTCGATACCCTGCACGATTCGGATATCATCGTGTACCACATGGGAACCGCGTCGGCCGACGGAAGGACGGTGACCTCCGGCGGACGTGTGCTGATTGCGGTCGGGCGCGGGGATACGCTGGCCGAAGCCCGGCTGAAGGCGCTGGAAGGCGTAGGCAGGGTGGAGTGCGGCAACCTCTTCTACCGAACCGACATAGGGGCCGCGGCTCTGGGGCGCTGAGGCTCTGAGGCTCCGGGGCGCATGAACCGGGATGCGGAAAATTTGTACGGAACGTCAGTATGTGGCGGAAGAAATAAATTGAGAAGCGATTATGGTAATAAGCGGGAAAGAACTTTCGATGGAGATGAAGCGGCAGATGGCCGCGAAGGTGAAAGAACTCGAACAGGAATACGGCCGGGTGCCGCACCTGGTCGTGGTGCTCGTCGGCGACGACCCAGGCAGCGTTTCCTACGTGACCGGCAAGGCCAAGGCCGCCGACGAAATAGGCATCCGGAATACCACCGTCCGTAGGCCTGAAACGATTACCGAGGCGGAGATGCTGGCTCTGATAGAGGAACTGAATACGGACGACGGGGTGGACGGCATCCTCGTGCAGCTTCCCCTGCCGAAACATATCGATTCGGACAAGGTCATTGCGGCGATAGACCGTGGCAAGGATGTGGACGGATTCCATCCGCTCAACGTGGCATCGCTCTGGCTCAGGCAGGAATGCCTGCTTCCCTGTACTCCGAAGGGCATCATCCGGCTGCTCCGGAGTACCGGAACGGAGATTGCCGGCAAACGTGCCGTCGTCATCGGTCGCAGCAACATCGTGGGGCTTCCGGTGGCGAAACTGTTGCTGGACGAGAATGCGACGGTGACGATTGCGCACAGCCGGACGAAGAACCTGCCCGAAGTGACGCGCGAGGCCGATATCCTCGTGGTGGCTATCGGAAGGCCGAAATTCGTCACTGCGGATATGGTGAAGCCGGGAGCGGTGGTTATCGACGTCGGTGTGAACCGCGACCCGGCGACGGGCAAGCTGTGCGGCGATGTGGATTTCGAGGCCTGCGAACCGGTGGCCGGCATGATAACGAAGGTGCCGGGCGGTGTGGGGCCCATGACTATTACTATCCTGATGGAGAATACCATAGAGGCTTTCCAGCGGCGTATGGAACGCGCCCGCCGATAGGAAGGGCCGGAAGAAGAAACCGTCGTCGCGACGGTCGGGCGGCATGTATCTTCACGGTACATGCCGCCGCTTGTTTCGGTCGTTGCCGTCGTCGCGGCGGGTATGGTTGCCTTGGGAGCGAATCGGGGTTCGGCCGGTGCCTGTAAGGTTTTCGGAACAGTCGGACTGAACCCGTTGTTGGCCGGTTTCGGAAAGGAGTCGTTGAAGGTGCGGTTGGCGACCGCGGCTGCATTCATGCCGTTACAAAGATGCTGCACGGTTTGCGCATCAGGCCGTCGGGCGGCGCCTCGTCCGTCGTGTCGGGGCGCAGGTGCCGCACTGACGGAATCGCTGTGCGCCCGGTCGGATGCTTCCTGTTGCATGCGGCTCCCGCTTCGCACTTCGGCGGCCGGCGTCGCAGGTTCCGGAACTTCGCGCACCGGTAGTCGGGATACTGCACGGCCCTGAGGAATACGCGGCCCGGTACGGACGAACCGTCACGGGCTGCAAAAGGCCGGTGCATGCTCAGTCGATACCGCATCAGGGATATTTCTAGTGCAATCCGTGACCGGAGACTGCACCTGTCTGTGCGCCTGTTCGGGAGGCGGTATCGGTACATTCCTGCAACAGAGGAAGTTCGTTCCTGCTGCGGGAAACGGCCTCTCGTCTGCGGTCGTGCGGCGAGAGCGGGGAATGGAAGACATATTCCGCGGAGCGCAGGGATTCGTTAAAATAAGGGAATGATTTCGAGCGGATTTTTCTTTCTTTGAAATAAAGAAGGTATCTTTGCGCCGTTTTGTAAACCGAAAACCGAATTAATCGATTAACGCGCGGTCACGCGCAAACTTTGACTTAGTTTATGGAGTGGTTCAGGGAGCTCGTCTTCGGTACCGGGATAGCTCATTCTATTCTGTTGCTGGCCTTGGTGATTGCCGTGGGAGCGGCATTGGCCAAGATTAAAGTCGCCGGCGTATCTTTGGGTATGACATGGATACTGTTCGTAGGTATCCTGGCCAGTCATTTCGGCCTCGTGCTGGACCCGGTGATTCTGGGATTCATCCGGGATTTCGGACTTATCGTCTTCATCTTCGCCGTCGGCATGCAGGTGGGGCCGAGCTTTTTCTCGTCATTCCGCAAAGGAGGATTGAAACTTAACGGGTTCGCTGTGCTGGGCATTGCCCTGAGCGTGGGATGCGCCCTGATTATAGCCGAATTGGCGGACGTGAAGCTCACCACGATGACCGGTATTCTCTGCGGGGCAGTGACCAATACGCCCGGTCTGGGGGCGGCGCAGGAGGCGTACCACGATGCGACCGGCGTCAGCGACCCGGCCATAGCCATGGGGTATGCGGTGGCCTATCCGCTCGGCGTCATCGGTATCATTCTTTCCATGATATTGCTCCGCGTGATTTTCCGCATCAACATCGACGCGGAAAACAGACGGCTCGAAGAGGCTCGCCGCGACGACCCGACGGCGACTGTCATCATTTCCGTGAAAGTAACCAATCCCGTATTCTCCGGAAAGCGGATTGCGGACATGAAGAACCTGTGCACCAATCGTTTCGTCATTTCGCGCATCATGCGTCCGGACGGTTCGGTGGATATCGCGGCGGGGCATTCGGTCATCGATATCGACGACGTGCTCTATATGGTGGTTTCGGCAAAGGATGCTCCGCGCGTGGCATCCTTCATCGGCGAGCAGGTGGAAGTGGACGACGACAAGTGGCGTGAAGAGAATCAGAAATACGTTTCGCGCCGTATCGTCATTACCAAGCCGCAGATTAACGGCCGCTATCTCGGCGACCTGAAACTTCGGAACAACTTCGGCGTGAACGTCATTCGTGTGAACCGTGCCGGTATCGACCTCGCTGCGAATGCCAACCTTCAGCTCCAGATGGGCGACCGGCTGACGGTGGTCGGCGAAGAGGCGGCTCTTCAGGATGTAGCCGGCCTGCTCGGTAATCAGCTCAAGAGGCTTCGTCATCCCAACATCATTCCGATATTCATTTGCTTGTTGCTCGGCGCTCTGCTCGGAAGCATTCCGTTCTATTTCGGCAACATTCCCCAGCCGGTCAAACTCGGTCTTGCGGGCGGTACGCTCGTTGTCGCCATCCTCGTGGGACGGTTCGGTCCGAAGATGCGCATGATTACCTATACGACCGTCAGCGCCAACCTGATGCTTCGCGAAGTGGGCATTTCCATGTTCCTCGCTGCTGTAGGGCTCGGTGCAGGCAGCGGGTTCGTGGAGACGATAGTCGCAGGGGGATGGAAATGGATTGGATACGGTTTCATCATCACGGTGCTGCCTTTGCTCGTTACGGGATTCATCGCACACAAGTGGGGAAAGGTCGATTACTTTACGTTGATGGGTATGATGGCCGGCGGAACGACCGACCCGCCCGCGCTCGCTTTCGCATCCAGCGTGGCGCCCAACGACCTGCCTGCGGTCGGATATACGACGGTGTATCCGCTTACCATGTTCCTGCGCATCATTACGGCACAAATGCTCATTCTGCTTGCGGTGTAACCCGCAGGTTTTCCAGAACTTATTATCGATGCAGGTCTTTACGGCCTGCATCGGTTGTTTTCCGGTGCGATGTCGCATACATGATGTCGGATTGCTGTGTATTCGTCGGCTGCCGGTCGTACATGTGATTGCGTGTCGGGATATGTCGTGAAAAGGGCGGTCGGGGGACTGGGGCGGCTTTTGCGGGATGATGCGGGGAAGGGGGGGTTCTCCTGAAAGAGTGTGTCGTTCTGCGGTTCGGGCGGTGCGGTTGTACCCGACCAGTCAGCAGTGTTTCCGGGCGACATATCGCGGTTTTTGCGAGGCTGCGAATCGCGTGCGAAAGAATGGCCGGCAGCCGTAATGTCGGTACGGTTCGGGCCGGATGTACGTTCGGTGGCGTATGCCTCGAATCATCCGGCGCGGTACTTGTGAGGCGTCCGGTCTGGAGGCGGCTGCACGCCGCGGGCGCTCCGGTACGGGTGGTACGGAATCCGGTTCGCGGTGGTTTGAAGGCCCTGTTCCGCCGGGGATATGCCACACGAAAAGGCCCGCATCTTGATGCGGGCCTTTTCGTGTCGTTTCATGAGAGCATGCTTTCCGGAAATCATGCACCGCCGCTTCCGGTCGTACCGGTACGTTTGCCGGAGCGTTTTTTGTTCTTGCGGAAAGTCCGGCGATACAGGATATACCCCGTAAGCAGTATCACGATAAACAGTGTTCCGGAGAGGAAAACCCACAAATTGGAGATGATGCTGCCGAACAGGTTTGCATAGATGCGTCCCACGTGTACTTCGAGACTCAAATGCCACAGGGACATGCGCCCGTCGGCGAAGTCTTCGGGCATCACCGCAAAGTCGGCGTCGCCGTGCAGCGAACGGGCCCCTTTGGAATATTCGAAAGCGAACGGCCCGTCTGCAAAATCATCCGAATAACCGCTGACCGCGTGTCCGAAAACGGGCATGCCGCCCCTACGGACATATTCTTCGGAAGTGAACGCGTCGTAACTGCGGCCTTCGCTGCGGTTCCAGCGGTACAGGCCGCTGAACGAACCTACCATCCACTGCGTACTGTCCTGCTGGTGCAGCACGTTCACGCCCATGACGCTGACGGGCGGTGCACCTGCGAGCCTTACCGGGGTATCGGTAAAGTCTCCGATTGTATAGAACCCTCCGGAGGCGTACAGCAGCCAGTCGTGCGTATAACGGTCGTAACGCAGCGCCCGGAACTTGTCGTGCCACGGATTGGGACTGTCGAGTGCGGAACCGGGCGGCGGAGCCGTTTTGCCGCGCACGACGGCCAGCATCAGCGGCGGCCTCAGGCACATGCCCGTTACGGCTATCAGCAGCAGGAAGAACAGGAACCAACTGCCGGCCTTGTTGTGCCAGGTCATCGAACCCCGCATGAGGGATACGCTCCTTTTGGTGCTCCGGTTCCTTTTGTTCCGGCGCCTGATTATCCCCGGACATATTAGAAGCACGATGCCGGTGATGCACAATACGATGGTCAGCACGCCGATGAGGTCTATGAACAGGCGTCCCGGAATGCCGAACAGCTCGCCGCTGTGCAGCGTCCAGATTATACGGAACCATGTGGTGGAGTTGTCGTATCCTTCCGGGGCGGGCAGTTCGATTTTTTCGAAGTCCGTATACGGTGCCTCGGCAATGAAGATATGCGAACGTCCCATGACCGCCAGCCGGCCGCTGTCGTCCGCATCGATGTCGGAGAGTCGTTCGCCGGCATCGAGTTCCTCTACATGCTGCCACGCATGACGGGACGGGATGTAGCGGTACAGGTCGAACGTCGTGGCCGCGAACACGTTTCCGTCGGAGGTGCGGACGATGTTGGTAACGCTGTTGTTGTCCGCTCCGCGTTTCATCCCCTCGCCGTAAGGCGCGAAGGAACGGTGCAGGGTATCGGTCAGCCAGATGCCGTTGTTGCCGTACACCAGTAGTGAGTCGGCAGTCAGCGGGAACGTCCCGCGAACGGAACCGTTGTTCCAATTGTCGTACCGGTAGCCGGGCGGCAGTAGCCTGCGCGGAATGTCGCACGAGGCGAACGTTCCGCGGTGGTTCAGAAAGATACCCGATACCGCGAACATGAGCAGGAAGAAAGTGAATACGAGTCCCACCCATTTGTGCCATTTCTTCAGGCGGCGCGTCCCCTTTTTCCGACGCGGACGCTTTCCTGTCATCTCAGTCTCCATCTCAATGCAATGTAATAGGTTCGTCCAGGCGAAATGCTGGAATAGAAACTCGAAAAACGCGGCGTGTAACCGAACAGGTTATTGATGCCGAGACTCAGCGAAATATTGAAGGGCAGGGGAATGTCCAGCGACAGACGCCATATCGTATAGCCTTCGTAGTGTACCTTGTAGTCGGCCGTCTGTTCGATGCCCGACACGTCGCCGTCGTCGATGACCCCTACGCCGTAGGTATCCATCCCGCTCAGCCACTTTCCGCACAGACTGAGCGTGGGACTGTACCTGCGGCTGATGAACGTCGCGGTATAATCCGCCTTGAACGTCGCCGTATGCGGCCTGACGGTGGAGTTCTTTCCGAGGTCGTCTTTGACGAACGTATAGCTCCCCTGCAGCGATACGCAGCGCCCGATGCGCTGGGTGACCGTCAGTTCGGTACTGAACACGCGTGCATGCCCCACGTTGCGGTACTGTATGGTATCTTCGTGCAGCCATACGGAATTGATTTTATTCTGTATGTCGGAATATTGCGCCATTGCGGTTATCGCCGTCTTGCCGAAACGCATGTCGGCGGAGATGTTGAAGTTGTTGCTAATCTCGGCCTTCATGTCGGCATTGCCCACAATCTGGAATCCGCCGCCGTAGGGGTGCCACCAGTTCGTGTACAGTTCCTTGAGCGTCGGCGAACGGAATCCCCCCGCGTAGCCGCCGCGGATGGCGATGTTCTCGACCGGACGGTACATGAATGCGATGCGGGGCGTCAGGTGTCCCTTGAACTGCGAATGATAGTCGTAACGCAGGCCTGCCACGAGCGTAAGGGGCTTGAGCAGCTGCCACTCCTGTTGCGTGAAGACCGACCAGGTATAGGCCTCGCGCTTGTCGTTGGCTCCCTCCGAATCGAACATGTAGGTCATCAGCATGTCCGACATGAAGTCGGCTCCGGCTACGATGTAGTGCTTGTCCTTGATGGAAAGGTCGTACAGCAGACTCGTGCGGAACTGGCTGTTCTCGTAATTCTTTTCCGTTTCGTCGAGCAGCATGTAGAAGTCGTATTTATCGTACCGGTCGTAGTACGCGCTCAGCGAAAAGTTTTGATTGTCGGCGATTTTCCAGTTCAGCTTGCCTCCGCCGTTGTAATCGTAGAACCTGTCGCGCACCTTCGTACCGTCGATACCGCCCGGATTGCGTTCGTTGAAAAAGTAACCGCCCCGCAGCTCCAGATTCAGCTTGTCCGAAATGTTGAAGGTTAACTTGGGCGTGATGTTGTAACTCGTATATCCGGCCACGTACGAATCGCCCTGCGGCTTTTCCACGATTGTCCCGTCCGGATATATCTCTTCGAGCGGAGCGCGTTCCTTCAGGAGATAAGGCGACATGGATTTATAGGTTCCCGTAACGCTTACGGTTCCCCATTTCAGTTTGGAGGAGACCGTGAGGTTGCCGTTGATTTCGTTGCGGCTTCCGTAACGTGCGCCCGCATTGATTTGGAACGGTTCGTCCGGCTTTTTCGTGATGATGTTGATGACGCCCCCCACGGCATTGGAGCCGTACAGGGACGAGGAGGCGCCCTTGACGATTTCGATGCGCTCGATATTGTCCATGTCGATGCGGTTGTAGTCTATGTTGTCGAACGACTCGCCCGCCATACGTTCGCCGTCGACGAGGAACAGTACGTATTTGCCGCCGAAGCCGAGCATGTTGATGTTGGCGTAACCGCCGTTGTTGGTGAACTCGACGCCGGGGATTTCGTACTCCAGCAGGTCGCGGAACGATGCCTGCTGCATCTTTTCGAGCGAATGTCCCGATATGACCTGCGTGGCAATCGGCACGTCGAGCAGTACGCGTTCGGTACGCGTTGCGGTGACGACCACCTCGTCTATTTCGCTGCTTCGCTCGCTCAACGGTATCCGGATTCCGGAAACGTCTCCCTCGACGGTAATTTCTGCGGTGTTCTTGTCATAACCCAGCACCCATGCTTCCAGCGTCTGTTGGCCGCCGGGTACCTTTTCGAGCAGAAACGTACCGTCTTCTGCTGCCGTCGTTCCCTTGTACGTCCCTTTCAGCGAAATGCTCGCGAAAGGAATGGGATTGCCCGTGGCCTTGTCCACGACACATCCGGAGACGGTATGATTCTGTGCCCAGACTGCCTGGGCCGTACATGCGCAGATGATGAATACTAATAGTCTCTTCATTTATATTCCCGATTGTTTTAAAGAAGATTGCCGTCGAGCGTAGGGCCGCCGACGGCAATTCAAAGAATTTCGGATTGTCGGCTCTTGCAATGTATGTTTACTTCCGCATTCCGAAAAAATAGCTGTCCGTATCAGAACTTCGTACTGCCGTCGGCATTGTACTGATATTTGAAACTGATGTAAGCTCCTTCGTTCTTAGCGCTCTTGTAGTCGTAAATCTGAAGCTTCACGTATTTGCCGTCCGCCGTTTTTACGACATACACGTAGTTGTGATACGTATATTTGGGGGGAGGGTTGCTTGTATCGATGGTAATCCATCCGGAAAGAGTCTGCGAGAAAGGCTCCTCCGCGGTTTCGATGCCGGTTCCGGTGAAGTTCGTGGTTATGGTGCCAATCTCGTCTTTTACGTAACCCGAAGCGGGAGCTTCGGTCACGGCGTTCCAATCGGTTTCCTGGGTGTTGACCGCTTCGCCCTGGCCTATTCCCGATGCACCGCCGTTCAGCCTGAGGTCTCCGCGGTGGAAGGCTATGTCCCACGAAAGGTCGTTCTGGTAGTCGGATACTTCGACGATTTTATCTTCGGAGAACGAAAAGTATACCCAGTCAGTATAGGATGTAGCGTCGAGGAACTTGTAATCCTTGACATTGCCGCCGGTTACCTCTTCGCCGCCGGTCTTTTCGCAAGAGGCGAAAAGCATCGCAGCACATACGGTAAATGATAATAATTCGGTGAGTTTCTTCATATCGTAAATGAATTAAAATTGATGCCGCAAAATTATCCTTCCACGTTTATTATATAAATCCCATATTGTAGGTAATATTCCTGCCTTTCGTACATATAATATATCATGTCCGGCAAGGCGGAACGGCCCGCGGTCGTTGTGCGGCCCGCAACACTCCATGTGTTTCCGTGCGGTAAGGCATTGGTGGCGGACCTAATCGGTAGACCGGAGGATTCATTATTCGTCGGTATAAGTCGGGAAGACCGTATTTCGGATGTTCGGGAAAAACGGTTCGAGGGCAACCGTGCACGTAGGGTATGGATTCGGGCTGCATCGCTGCGGCCGGTTGCCCATTTTCGCAGCGAAGGTTCCGGGACGGATGTGTCGACCTGACCGCCTGCCGTATTTAAGTATGCTGCGGATGTGGTAGGTTGCGGTACATTTTTCGGTTCTGGAAGGTCTTGCTCCGATATCGTACAGCTGCCGCAGGTATGGCATGTGCATGGTACAGACAATAGCGAAGCGGGCGCATCGGGGCCGCGGCATCCCATGCGCATGCGGCGGGAGGAAGGGGCGTAGGGGGGCACGGAACGGTGGTACGGTCGTGCACCGAATCGAACCGAATCGGACCGGACCGAACCGAACCGGACTGGCGTAATGCTCGTGCCGAAATCGGTTGTTGCAGCGACGGCACGGAGGAAGGACACCGGACCCTCCCGTTCCTGCGGAAAAGAAAAGGCAACTCTGAAGGAGTTGCCTTGTTGGTTTTTCGTGTCTGTCTTCTTATTTGGAAGCTTCTACGGATTCTTTCCTGAATTCTTTCATGAGTTTGGAAATTTCCAGGGCTGCCTTGCGGGCACGGGTTCCTGCGGCCTTGTTGTTCTTCGTCAGCTGAAGGTTGGCGTTCGTCTGGAAGATTTCGATTTGTTCGTTGATTTTGTCTAACAATGTCTGCATAGTTCTATAGTTTTTTAAGATTTAGGTTATCGCTTCTTCTTTTGCAAAATTATACAAAAAAACGGTTTCTCCAAGATTTACAGCTTTTTTTGCGGGCCGGCACAGTTCCTTTAATTTGGGAAATTATTCTTTTTTTCTTTTTAATTTTTTCCAGAACAGTCGGATACGCGTTTTAAACGTCATCTTTTTTTCGTTGCCGTATCCGTAACCATACCCGTATCCGTAACCATACCCGTATCCGTAGGTAGAGGTTTCGCGCGTGTACCTTCGTGCCGCACCGATGTCGGTGATGATGACGTTCATGTTGCGCAGCGTCTTGCGGTCGTTGAGGATGTTGATACCTGCCAGACTGCGTTTGAACGACTTGCCCACGCGTACTGAGAAGACCGTCAGGTCGGCGATTCGGTTGATGAGCATGGTATCGGTCACGAGCCCGATGGGCGGCGTATCCACCACTATATAGTCATACATCTGCTTCAGTTCCTCGAACGTCTGCGTTATCCGGTCGCCCATGAGGAGTTCGGCGGGGTTCGGGGGAATGACGCCCACATAGAGTACGTCCACGTTGTGCATGGCGTTATGGCTGATGAGGTTGTCGAGGTTCTCCTCTTTTTTGACCAGATAATTGACCAAACCTTTGGTCTGCCTGCGTCCGCTGATTTTTTCCGAGAGCGAAGCCTTGCGCAGGTCGAGGTCCACCAGCAGTACCTTCTTGCCTGCTATGCCCAGCGTCAGGGAAAGGTTGATGGAAACGAAACTTTTTCCTTCGCCAGGCATGGAGGAAGTGACCATGATGACCTTACCGCCCTGCGGCATGGTGAAATCCAGATTGGTACGCACCATGCGGAAAGCTTCCGTAACGACGTCCCTGCTGTTCGGAGAGACGATTTTGTCGTTGTGCATGCCGGCGACCTTGGAAGGTATCGCGCCGATAATCGGAACGTGTATGTTGTTTTCGACTTCGCCTACGCTGCTTACCTTCACCCGGAGCTGTTCGAGCAGGTATATGATGACAGCCGGTACGACGAGGCCGACGATGAAGAACAGCAAAACGAGCATGGACCGATGCGGAGCCACGTGGTTGGGATTGACGAGCGCCGGGTCGATGACCTGGGCGACGGGAGTGGTCGCAACCATGGAAAGCGCCGTTTCTTCCCGCTTGTTGAGCAGGTAGGTGTAGAGCGCCACCTTGATTTCCTGATTCCGTTCGATGGATACGGTTTCGCGTTCGAGGTAGGGGATGTTGCTTATCTTATCCGATACCTGTGTCAGCGTTTTCTGTAACGATTCTTTCTGGATGTTCAGCGACTTGGACAGGTTGTCGATGGACTGTCGGAGTGATTGTTGCGATGAAATGATTTGCGTGTGCATTTCCCGGATAACCGGATTGTTGTCCGAAGTTTCCGTACCCAGTCTCATCCTTTCCAGAACCAGTTCATTGTATTTGTTGATGGCATTCGCAAGAGACTGGTCGCTGATACCGATATTCACCGGCAGGATGCCGATTTCTTCCTCATCGTCGAGAATATCGTCTATGGCCTGGAGCATTTCCAGTTGTATTTCGGTTTCGAGCAACTGAGTGTTGTAATCCCGCGAGGTTTCCAGCGACAGTCTCGTTTCGGATATGATGTCCACCGCCGAGTTGTCGCTTTTGAATTTTTCGATGGCCGTATCTACATCGGACAGTTCGTTTTCCACGATGCCCAGACGTTCGTCGATGAACCGGATGGTCGCTTCGGCAGTCTTCCTCTTACTGTTGATGGCCTCGTCGTTGTAGACTTCGATGAGTTTGTTCGTCAGTGCCGCTGCCTTTTGCGGGTTGTTGTCCGTCAGGGAAACATGGACGATGTTGGAATATTTCTGGGCGAGGGAAACATTCAAAGCGCCTTTCGAATAGGCTTCGGCCGCATTGCGTATGGGATTTACATGGATTTTAATGGTATTGTCCATTTTCGCATCATTCCATACGGCGGTATTTCTGTACAGCCGAAAAATACCTGCAGTGTCGGTGACAGGCTCACCGAACTTGCCCGTTATTATTTTTTCCGTACGTTTTTGGGAAGGCAGCCTGTATTCGAGTATCGCCCGGAAACCGTTACCCTTTTCGTCAATGGATTTGATGCTGATGTTGAATGGATAGCGTATGGTATCTGCGGCGAGGTTTACGGGGGATTTCTGTGCTGTGAGATAATTGTATCTGAATTTCGATTTTGTCGAATAAATGATATTTGCGTCCAGCTCCGACACGACCCGTTCCATGATGGAGCGGGAAGACATGATGAGCAGTTCGTCTTCCACGCTGTTGCTCGTACGGTACATCATGCGGCCGGGCATGAATCCCGTAAGGTCGCTGTTCGATGACCGATTGTATTGTTCGTCAATCAGTACCATTGCCGAAGAACGATACACGTCCGGACGGGAGAGCGCGTACACGACGCCGATACAAGTGAATACGAGCGCTGATAGAGCGAACCAGTACCAGTTGAATGCGATGAAATCGAAGATGTCCCGGAGAGTTATCGATTTACTCCCGTCTTTCTTGTCGTCTATAATCTCTTTGTTGTTCTCGGTCATGTGAACGTCTGGTTATAGGATTGGGGGATGTTGTTATCTGCCGCTTACGCTGGTTATGTAGAAGATGAGCATGGCGATGGAACTCGCCAGGGTGCCGAGCGATACGATGGTGGGGAAATTCATCTGGAAAGCCGAGGTTTCGCGGGCCCTGGCGTTGATGGGGTCCACATAGACTACATCGTTCTGCTGCAAATAATAATAAGGTGAGTCGAATATTTTTTTCGATTTGATGTTAAGCCGGCCGATTTCCCGTACTCCGTCGGTTTCCCTGATGACCACGACGTTCTCCCGATCGCCGAATTCGGTCATGTCGCCGGCCATGCCGAGTGCTTCGAGGATGGAAACCCGGTCGCCGGTGATGCGGAAGGTTCCCGGTTTTTCGACTTCTCCGATAACCGTTATGTTGAAGTTGAGGAAGTTGATGGTTACGATGGGGTCGGGCATGTATTGCGTGAGCATGCCCTTAATCATTTCCGCCACTTCGTTCCGCGTCATGCCGGCTATGTGCAATGTCCCCAGCGTCGGGAAGTCGATGTTGCCTTCCGGGTTAACCGTATAGCCTTCGAGCTCCTGCCGCGACTGTGCCTGCGGAGTTACGGCCGACATCTGTGCCCTGACGCTGTACAGGTTGAAGGGGACGGCGAGTTCCGGTTTGGAGGACGACACGATGATGGAGAGCAGGTCGCCGGGTTTGATGATGTTGGTGTATGTATTGAGGTCTTCCATTTCGCCGGCGGCGGCATCTTGAAGATAGGCGATGTTCTTCGAGGAACCGCATGAAACCATGACGGCAGTTGCCGCACAGAGGACCAGGAGTCGTTTGAGCATGTCGTTTCTGAATTCAGGATAGTTAATATGTTCAACAGGACACAAATATACGTTATTTTCCCCGACCGGCAAACACGGCGGGTTTTTTATTCTCGATATGGCAGCGGACGGGATGGCTTCATGCGGGGATTTCCATATTTACTGTGAGTTGATATTCGGCGAAATTAGGATAGGAAGACGATGCGGAACGTTCCGCATGACCTTGCCCGGTCTTGTTCCGGCGTGGGGCGACCGTCCTCCGGCACGGGACAGACCATTCCGCCGGTATTTTACGCATTGGTCGGACGGGCGGCCGGCACTGAACGGTGCCGGTTCGGAGACGTTACAGTTGCAGGACGAATACGCCTTTGCCGGCAGGGTAATCCGGTAGGTCGGCGAAGAGCCCGTAGAGCGCCGACCCCGAACCCGACATGGAGGCGTACCGTGCTCCGGCTTCGTAAAGCTTCCGTTTGACGGCGGCAAGTTCGGGATGGGCGGCGAATACCGTTGGCTCGAAATCGTTCGCGACCGCCTCCCTCCATGTATTCATGGGGCGTGCCAGCCGTTCGGAAAGCGGTTCTTCCGGCATCCGGGGCGTTATGCCCGCGTACGCCTCGGCCGTAGATACGGAGACGGCCGGTTTGACGAGCACCATCCACCAGCCTTTCAGGTCGATGGGGGCGGGCCGCATCGTTTCCCCGCGGCCGGAGCAGAGCTGCGGCGCGTCGTGCAGGAAGAACGGCACGTCGCTGCCCAGGGCGAGCGCCATGCATTCGAGGTGTCCGGCATCCGTTTCGAGGGCGAACAGGGAATCGAGCATGCGTAGGGCGAAGGCGCCGTCCGCCGAGCCGCCGCCGAGTCCGGCCCCCGATGGGACGGATTTGTGGAGGTGCATCCTGACGCCGCCGATGCCGTATGCCTCGTGCATGAGGCGCCAGGCTTTCATGACGATGTTGTCCTGCGGCGAGCACTCCGACAATGCGCCCGATACGGTGAGTACGGGCGTTTGCGCTCCGTCCGCCGCCGGGACGATTTCCAGACTGTCGCAAAGTCCGCGCACGGGGTACATTACGGTTTCTATGTCGTGGTATCCGTCCGGACGCTTGCGCAGGACGTCCAGTCCGATGTTCACCTTGCAGTGCGGGAAAGCAATCATGGGTGACTGTTGGTTTGTTCGAATCGTTCAAAGGTATGCAAAATCGAGGCAATTTTCCTAATTTTGCGGTCTGTTGGCATTTTCCCATGAAGTTCAGGACAGAGATAGTGGTGAACCGGTCGGGGTTTACCATAGACCATGCGCGGCGCGGTTTCCTGGCGGGCTCGTGCTTTTCGGAACATATCGCCGACCGGCTGCGGGCGGCGAAGTTTCCCGTTGAGTCCAATCCGTCGGGGATTCTGTTCAACCCCGCTTCCATTGCGCGGATGTTCCGCCGGCTCAACGAAGGACGTCCCTATACGGAGTCGGAGCTGACGCATGCCGGCGGCCTGTGGTTCAGCTACGACCACCACGGTGCGTTTTCGCGTGCTTCCGCCGAAGAGACGCTCGTTGCCGTGAATGCTGCCCTTCGGGAAGGAGTGGCGGCGCTCGCCGGGGCGGACTACGTCGTGGTGACGTTCGGTACAGCCTGGGTGTACCGTCTGACCGCGGACGGGCGCACGGTGGCCAACTGCCACAAGCAGCCTTCGGCATGTTTCCGGCGCGAACGGCTTTCCGCGGGGGAGATTGAGGCCGAGTACGGAGCGCTGCTGGAGGGGCCGCTGAAGGGAAAGCAGGTGCTGCTGACGGTAAGTCCCGTGCGGCATGTGAAGGACGGGCTGGAGGAGAATTCGCTCAGCAAGGCCGTGCTGCGCACGGCAGCCGCAGCGCTTGCGGAAGATTTCCGCGATGTGTATTATTTCCCTTCTTTCGAAATCATGAACGACGACCTGCGCGATTACCGTTTTTATGAAGAGGACATGGTGCATCCCTCGGCGCAGGCGGTGGATTACATTTGGGACAAGTTCGCCGAGTTTGCCATGGACCCCGACACGCGGGCGCTGCTGCCGCGGCTGGACAAGCTCGATGCCGCCATGCGCCACCGGGTGATGCATGCCGGCAGCGCTGCTGCCGCGGTATTCCGGGAGTGTTCGCTGAAGCTGGTGGAGGAGTTGCAGGAAGCGCTTCCGGGCGTTGATTTCAGTCCGGAGCGGGAATACTTCCGCAGCCTTTGATTGGCTGCGTTCGCATTTCCGGCTGCCCCGGCGGGTATTGTTCCGGAGACCGGGCGGTCGTTTTTATTGTCGGCAGGTCATCCCGCCGGTGCCGAAGCCGTTCGGTTTGCGTTGTCTTTAGCATAAGAGCAGGCTTCGTTCGGCAGAGCCGGTGATGAAAACTTCGTTTTCTTTTGCCGCTACGCTCGTCTTTCGCTATCTTTAGAGAAGACAGGATTCGGCTCGGCAGTGACAAAATCGAAAACTCAGTTTTCTTTTGTCTCTGCGCTCGCCTTTCGCTATCTTTGTCCGTTCAAAATTATCCGTTGCCTTATGAGGTTTTGCAGGATTATCCTTTCGTTCGTGGCGGTGACCTTCGCGTCCCGCAGTGCTGCCGCACAGCCTTCGGGGGCGGTGGTCGAACGCCCGGCGCTGGTCGTCAATATGGTGGTCGGGGGACTGCCCTACGATTTTTTCGTCCGGTTCGGGCATAACCTGTCCGGGGAAGGGTTCCGTCGTTTCATGGACGAAGGCATGGTGTTCACCGAAGCGCGTTACGACTACATGCCTACAGACCGGGCTTCGTCGCTGGCTACCGTGACGACCGGTACCTATCCCTCCGTGCACGGCGTCGTCGGGGCATCGTGGTACGACGTGCTGACCGGGGCCGAAGTGGAACTTGTCGCCGACCCCGACGCATCGGGTTTCGGCTGTGATTACGGCGAGGGCTGTTATTCCAATGCAAACCTGATAGCTCCGACGCTGGGCGACCGGCTGGTAGCCGAAAATCCGCGGAGCAAGGTGCTCAGCATCGCCGCAGACCCCGTTTCGGCCATCGTCATGGCGGGACTCGGCACGACGGCCTACTGGGTGGATACGGCTACGGCAGGATGGACTTCTTCCAGCCGCTACATGCTCTACCTGCCCGGATGGGTGGAAACGTTCAACGACCAGTATAAAGGCAATACCTATTTTTCCGAATGGTTCTGGGCGCCGCAGCTGGCTCCCGAACGTTATGTGAACAGGCGCTACGACCGGGTCGAAATGCCCGAAGAAGGGCCTTTCCGCAGGCTCGCGCCTGCCGGTGCGCTGCCGGAGGCCGCCGGCGGAGGACGCTACGCACCGGTCTTCGCCACGCCGCTGGCGAGCGACTTAGTGGCCGATTTCGTGCGGCAGGCCGTCGTGCGCGAGGAGCTGGGCAGGGATGATGCGCCCGATATGCTGAACGTCTGTTTCGATGCGCCGCGAGACATCATCGCCCGTTACGGCCCGGAATCGGTCGAGGCGGAGGACATGTTCTATCAGCTCGACCGCACCGTCGGTTCGTTGATGACCTTCATCGCGGCGCAGGTGCCCGAAGGCCGGGTACTGTTCGTTCTGACGTCCGACCACGGCGGCAGCAGCGCCTACGACGCGGCGGTTCCGCAGCGGGAGCGTTTCAGCGGCGAACAGTTCCGAACTATCATCAACAGCTTCCTGTGCGCCCAGTACGGCGGGGAGGAGTGGGTGGCCGGGTATGCGAACCGCAGGCTTTACATCAACCGCCGCGAGGCGTTCAACCGCAATCTTTCCCTGGATGAGGTACAGCGCCGCGCGTCGGATTTCGCGCTTCAGTTCCGCGGTATCTGTCGCGTGGTTCCTTCGTGCGACCTGCGGGGCGGGTCGGCGAGCGACGCCTACATGCAGCGGCTGCGGAATGGCTATTTCCCGAAGCGGTCGGGTGACCTGCTCGTGGACCTGGAGCCCGGCAGAATCGAGGAGGTTCCGGGCGTACGTGCTGCGGCCGGGTCGGCATACGATTACGACATTCATGTGCCGCTGATGATGACCGGATGCGGTCTCCCGCACGCTGTGGTTACGGATGCGGTGGACATGGCCTCGCTGCCGGTGACATTGGCGCGGATTTTGGGCATTCAGCGGCCGGAGGCCGCGACCGCCGGGGCAATCGTCCCGGTCGTGAAATATACGGAATGATTCAGTACGGTTATGGCAATGACAGATAAGGTACAGGACGAAATCGTCGAGGAATTTTCGGCGTTCGACGAGTGGCTCGACAGGTACGAAATGCTTATCGGCCTCGGAAACGAGCTGCCTCCCATGGACCCGTCGCACCGGAACGAACAGCACCTGATTGAAGGGTGCCAGTCGCGTGTCTGGGTGGATGCACGGCTCGAAGGGGGTAGGGTATATTATTCGGCGGACAGCGACGCCATCATCACGAAAGGCATCATCGCCCTGCTCATCCGGGTGCTCGACGGGCGCACGCCGCAGGAGATACTCGATACGGAGCTTTATTTCATCGACCGTATCGGGCTGCGCGAAAACCTTTCGCCCACGCGGGCCAACGGGCTGGCGGCGATGGTGAAGCAGATGCGGTTGTACGCCCTCGCTTTTGCGGCGGCGGACGGCGGGCGGTGACGGTGTGGAACGAACAGGCATAAGATGGAACCGAACGACATATTGCGTGTGGAGCAGGACATAATCGCCACGCTCAAGAACATATACGACCCGGAAATACCGGTCAATATCTACGATTTGGGTCTCGTGTACGACATCGACTATGCGCCCGACGGTGCGGCCGCCATACAGATGACGCTGACGGCGCCCAACTGTCCCATGGCCGACATGCTCGTGGAGGATGTCCGGACGCAGGTGGAGAAAATACCCGGTGTGGAGCGGGTACAAGTGGAACTGGTGTTCGACCCGCCCTGGGACAAGGATATGATGAGCGACGAGGCCAAGCTGGAACTCGGATTCATGTAAGGAGTACCGGCAGTCGTTGCGGGGCTGTCGCAGCGCGGTACGGAAGGGATGCGTGCGGTGGAAACGGTATCCGACTGCACGCTGTTCGTTTTTGCCGCATGGATGGAGCGGACGGACCGGTGAGCCGTGCGCGCTGTTCGGGCTGTCCGTCCGGAGTTGTCGGTTTGGCCGTTCTGCCGGGAGGGTGCAGTTCGGGCAGCCGGCAAAGCCGGCCGGTTAGTGTACGGCCCGAACGTTATTGTTGCGCCGTTCGTCTGTATTGTTCTCCTGCGTCATTTGGCTGTATTTTCGTCCGTATCGTTCGTTTGCATTTGCATCGGTATGGTGCTTTCCTTTGGTGTTTGTTTGGGCCGGGTGGTGCGGTTTGCCGTTGCTTCGGTTCCGCATTTGCCGTCTGTGTGCCTGACCGTACACGCTCCGGAGGTATCCGACCGTTCGTTGTGTATTTTTAGCGACTTTTTGCATTTCCTGTTTTTACGACTGCTTCCGGCAGTCGTGCCGTTCGCCTGTTCTTTTGTTTCCTCGGTTGTGCCGTTCGCCGAAGGCCTGGGGGGCGGACGCCGACAGATGCTCCCGGTTGTGGCTTTCGTGCATGCCGTTCGGCTGGTTCGCTTCCGCAGCTTTGCAGTGCCGCGCCTCCGGCGGGACACGCACCTGCCGGTACGGAGGCTTCCGAACGGGTGCGGTCGCTGCTTTTATGCACTCCGGGCCGGCCGAACGCTCCGACCGGAAGTCGGAAACCGGCGTTTTTTTCGCAGTATGTTGGTGTATTATGTCCGTATTTGCTAATTTTACGACCGTTTGTGTTGTTTGTGCTATGAAGACGGACGGCGATATATTGCGGCTCGTGTGGCCGCATCTGGTCGGAACGGAGACTTTCGTGCCGGAAGGCGGCAGTTCGCTGAAGATACTGAAGGCGGGCGAGGAGGATGCCGGAAGCGGTATGTATCGTTCGGCGGATATCGAAGCGGACGGGGTGCGCCGTCGGGGCGACGTGCTGTTCGGCGCTGCGGGAGCGGAGGGTTCCCGCAGCGCTCCCGTGCTCCCTGCCGCCGCACAGTATGCCGTACTTCAGGTGGTTTCCGCTCCTGCACCGTGTCTTTACGATGCCGGCGGAGAGCGTATTCCGCAGTTGGTCGTACCCGTTCCGCAGCGGTTGCGGGATGCGGTGGCTTCTCTGAGGGCCGGGGCGGGACGGTACGAGTGCGGGGTGTGGCTGGGCGATTTGCCCGCCGCCAAACGCATTTCCTTTCTGGACAGGCTCGTGGTCGAACGCCTCGACCGGAAATGCCGGGATGTGGTGCAGGTGCTGGAAGGATGCGGCGGCGACTGGGCGCAGACGCTCTACACGATGCTCTTCCGGGCCATGGGCGGTAACCGCAACAGGGAGCCGTATATCGAACTCGCCTCGCGTGCCACTCACCAGATGGTGCTGCGCGAGCGGAGCGATATCGAATTGGTCGAGGCGCTGCTGCTCGGCACTGCCGGCCTGCTGGACGGGTGCTTTTTCGACGATTACATCAAGCGCCTGAACGACCATTACCTGTATCTTTCGCGCAAGTACGGCATCCGGCCCATGCGTGCAGGCGAGTGGGTGCATTCCGGGATACGGGCGCAGAACAGACCCGTGACGCGCATCGTGCAGCTCGCCTCGTTCGTCGCCCGCAGCGATTTCATGTTCGACAGCGTGGCGGAATGCCGGACGCGGGCGGACGTGCATGCGCTTTTCGATACGGAAGTGTCCGGCTACTGGGCGACGCACTACGTACCCGACGGTTCGGGAGAGCGCTGCCCGCGGCGCATCGGCCCCGAAAAAGCCGACCTGATTGCGATAAATGCCGTAGTGCCGGTGCTCTTTGCTTACGGCCAGCGTACCGGCCGGCCCCTGCTGAAGGATGCCGCTTTCGAGCTGCTGGGCGACATTCCGCCCGAAAACAATTCCATCGTGCGCGGCTGGAGCGGTATGGGCGTTCCCGTGCGCAGCGCCCTCGATTCGCAGGCCCTGCTGCAGCTGCGGAACGAATACTGCGCCCGCGGTCGCTGCACCGACTGCCGTGTCGGGAAAAGTATAATAAAAGTCGGCGATAAGGCGTTCTGTTTCCGATAAAATAGGTATATTTACCGGCTCAACAGGAAACATGAAACGAAGATGGACATCTTATCGAAAGTAATCAAGACATTTTTCGGAACCAAGAGCGACAAGGACCGCAAGGAAATCCAGCCCTACGTGGACCGTATTCTCGCCTTGTACCCGCAAATCGACGCCCTGTCGAACGACGAGCTCCGTGCCCGCAGCGCCGCCTTGCGGCATGACATCGCGGAGACGATACGGCCCGACGAGGAGCGGATAACCCAGCTGAAGGGAATACTCGAACAGCTGGAGACATCGCTTGAGGAGAAGGAACGTCATTCGCGCGAAATAGACCGGCTGACGAAAGAGATAGACGACAAGATAGAGCACAAGCTCGACGAAATACTGCCCGAAGCGTTCGCCATCATGAAGTCCACCGCGCGCCGTTTCGCGGAGAATCCGACGATAGAGGTCACCGCGACGCAGTTCGACCGCGACCTGGCCGCGACGAAGGATTTCGTTACGATAGAGGGAGACCGGGCCGTTTATTCCAACAGCTGGATGGCCGGAGGCAATACCGTGACGTGGGACATGGTGCATTACGACGTGCAGCTCTTCGGCGGCGTCGTGCTGCACAAGGGACGTATCGCCGAAATGGCGACGGGCGAAGGCAAAACGCTCGTGGCCACGCTCCCGGTATTCCTGAACGCTCTGGCCGGCAAGGGCGTGCACGTCGTTACGGTGAACGATTACCTTGCCCGTCGCGACTCGGAATGGATGGGGCCCATGTACGAATTTCACGGACTGTCGGTGGACTGCATCGACAACCACCAGCCCAACTCCGCTGCCCGGCGCAAGGCTTACATGGCCGACATCACCTTCGGTACGAACAACGAATTCGGTTTCGACTACCTGAGGGACAACATGGCCATCCAGCCGCAGGACCTCGTACAGCGCAAGCACCATTTCGCCATCGTGGACGAGGTGGACTCGGTGCTTATCGACGACGCGCGGACGCCGCTCATCATTTCCGGGCCGGTGCCCAAGGGCGACGACCAGCTCTTCGACCAGTACCGCGGGTTCATCGAACAGCTTTACAACGTACAGCGCAACTTCGTGAACGACCTGCTCGGCCGGGCGCGCAAGCTCATCGGCGAGGGGAATACCGAAGAGGGCGGCGTGCTGCTCTACCGGGCGCACAAGGGACTCCCGAAATACAAACCGCTCATCAAGTTCCTGAGCGAGGCGGGTAACAAGGCCCTGATGCAGAAGGTGGAGAACACCTACATGCAGGACAACAACCGGCGCATGCCGGAGATTACGGACGAGCTTTTCTTCGTCATCGACGAGAAACTAAATTCCGTGGAGCTGACCGACAAAGGGCACGAATTTCTCGCCCGTAACGTCGGCGAGGACGGTTTCTTCGTGCTGCCCGACATAGGCGCTTCCGTGGCCGAAATAGAGAAAAGCGACCTGAGCGCCGAGGAGAAGACGGCCAAGAAGGACGAGCTCATCAACGAATATGCCGTGAAGTCCGAACGGGTGCATACCATCAACCAGTTGCTCAAGGCGTACAGCATGTTCGAAAAGGACGTGGAATACGTCGTCATCGACAACAAGGTGAAAATCGTGGACGAGCAGACGGGGCGTATCATGGAAGGGCGCCGCTACTCCGACGGGCTGCACCAGGCTATCGAGGCCAAGGAGCGCGTGAAGGTGGAGGCGGCCACGCAGACATTCGCCACCATCACCCTGCAGAACTACTTCCGCATGTACCACAAGCTGGCCGGCATGACCGGTACGGCCGAAACGGAAGCGAGCGAATTTTGGAGCATCTACAAACTCGATGTCGTCGTCATACCGACCAACCGGCCGGTCATCCGCGAGGACAGGGACGACAAGATATACAAGACCAAGCGCGAAAAGTACAATGCCGTGGTCGAGGAAATCGTCTCCCTCGTGGCCGAGGGCAGGCCGGTGCTCGTGGGTACCACTTCGGTGGAGGTCTCCGAGCTCTTGAGCCGCGTGCTCAAGCTTCGCGGTATCAAACACAACGTGCTCAATGCCAAGCATCACCAGCAGGAGGCGCAGGTAGTGGCCGAGGCAGGCCGTGCGGGACAGGTCACCATCGCCACCAACATGGCGGGCCGCGGTACCGACATCAAGCTGACGCCGGAGGTGAAGGAGGCGGGAGGTCTGGCCATCGTGGGTACCGAACGTCACGAATCGCGCCGTGTGGACCGCCAGTTGCGCGGTCGTGCGGGACGTCAGGGCGACCCCGGTTCCTCGCAGTTCTTCGTGTCGCTCGAAGACGACCTCATGCGTCTGTTCGGTTCGGAACGCATCGCCTCCATGATGGACCGCATGGGACTGAAGGACGGCGAGGAAATACAGGCCGGCATGATGACCAAGGCCATCGAACGGGCGCAGAAGAAGGTCGAGGAGAACAACTTCGGCATCCGCAAACGCCTGCTCGAATACGACGACGTGATGAATGCCCAGCGTACGGTCATCTATTCCCGCCGCCGCAATGCGCTGGCCGGAGAGCGGATAGACATCGACCGCAACAACATTGTGCTCGATTTTGCGGAAACCTTCGTGGAGAATTTCGGCGAATCGAATTTCGAGGATTTCAGTTTCGAGCTCATCCGTCAGGTGGCCGTACAGCCCTCGTTTGACGAACAGACTTTCTCGAACGCGAAGAAAGAAGAGCTCGCCGACCTGATAGCGGCCGATATAAACGATGCCTACGAGCGCCGGGCGCAGTCCGTGGCCGCCACCGCGATGCCCGTGTTGCGGCAGGTGTATGAAAAGCAGGGCGACCAGGTGGAAAACATCTATATTCCGATTACCAACGGCAAGCTCGTTTACAACGTACCGGTGAACCTGCGCAGGGCTATCGAAAGCGATGGGGCGGAGATTTACAAGATGTTCACCAAAATCGTGATGCTCACGACCATCGACGACAACTGGCGCGACCACCTGCGGCAGATGGACGACCTGCGCCAGAGTGTGCAGAATGCATCCTACGAGCAGAAAGACCCGCTGTTGATATACAAGCTCGAATCCTACAACCTTTTCAGCGCGATGCTCGAAAAGAGCAACCGCGACGAGTTGTCGATTCTGAACAAGGGGTATATCCCGATGCGTGAGCAGACCGAACAGAGCGTAAGGCAGCCGAGCAGACCGCAGCAACAGCAGAGTCGCCCCAAGGTGGATATGTCCAAGCTGCAGGCTTCCCGCATGCAGGCCGCGGCTGCGGCGGGGCAGGGCGACAAGAGCGCTCCTTCTCCCGTACATGTGGAGAAAAAGGTCGGTCGCAACGAGCCGTGTCCGTGCGGCAGTGGCAAGAAATATAAGAACTGTCACGGAGCTTCCTGATAAGCGGGAAACACTTTATTCCGCCGGCAAGCCTTTGGGGCGTGCAGGACACGGAAAACGATGAATCTGCCGCAGGAGCATCCGGACGATGCCCTGCGGCAGGTTGTTTTTCGGAGCTGCACGTTGGCAGTTCGTCCTGCGGTGGATGTGCGAGCGGAGGGGTGTTGTTTCCGGGAATGCTTTGTTGGATTCGTTCCGAGGAGGTGTCAGCGTACCGTGGGGCGGAACTGTACATTTGGCTGTTCGTCTTGCGGCGGGTATGCGAGCGGAGGGGGGCGTTGTTTCCGGGAATGCTTTGTTGGATTCGTTCCGAGGAGGCGGTTGTGTACTGTGGGGCGGAACTGTACATTGGCAGTTCGTCCTGCGGCAGGCATGCAGTAGGAGCGGGGCACGTTTCACCGAAAAGATTCGTATGCGTCTGTCCCGCAGAGGCGGATGTAGGCCGGATGCGCAGCCGGATGCGCTCGAAACGGTTCGGCGCTTATGGAGTGTCGTAGCTGTCGTAGCTCCGTATGAAGCGTGTGGCGGGCATGCGGTCTCGATGTGTTCACAGCGCCGGCGGCCCTTTTGTACGGTCGTCCCGACCCGCAGCGTTTCGGTGCAGGTTTTCGTAGGCCCTTTGAGGGTACTTGTGAAGGTGGGGATTGCGACGGTTTTTCCTTGCCGTTCCGGTGGAGTGCTTTAGGATGGGCAGAAGGGCGGGCGGAATCCCGTTCGGGCCTTCGGAACGAGTGTACGGGAATGCGCGGATACGGCAACCAAGTTGCAGCAGCTGCGGCGAAAATTGCGGTGTGTTGCGGGGCTGTCTCGATGCGCCTTTGCGGAATATAGCATCGGATTGTGTTTTTGGGAATACGCAGTATGCCCCGTTTTGAGGGCGTCGCGTGTTTCCGACAGCAGCAGGCAAACGGCGGGGGAATCGGGCATTGGCCTCTGCTCCTGTTCCGGAGGGATTAAAGGTGTACGGGGCTGGATTGGGTTGCTTTTTGGCAATGCCCGTACCGTTCGCTGCGTCGTAAGGTTTTGCGTGCGGCGGACGGGATGGAATGTTTTTTGGATGCTTTCCGGATAATGTCGGGCAGGCATGTGCGTTATCATGACGAAGCGTGCGACTGTTGCGGTAAGTCTCTATTCGATGCTGTAGGTAGCAGGAACGGCGTTTGAGTCCGGAACGGATTCCGCAGTTTTGAAAAGCGGGCTTCCGGTATTCGGTGGCCGTGAAGCAACGGGAGTGCTGAATGAGGGAATCGGAGGGTGCCTTTGCCCGGAAAGTGCGCAGTTTGTGCAGATGCCCGCCGGCATCGGCAGCAGGGGAGAAGGGCGGTGGCATGCAGTGTGCCACCGTGGGTTTTGACAGAAAAATGAAACAGCGATGGATATGAAAAACATGTTCGTATTCGCGGCGATAGCAGCCGCAGTGTGTTTGTCGCCGACCGTGTTGCGGGCGGATAACGATACGCTTCCCGTTCCGGCATTTCCGTTGGACGCCGCCGGACGTATCGAAATCAGCGGTGCCGGGAGTACGGCTTTGACGCGGCAGGAGCTTATGGCCCGGACGAAAGCGTGGGTATATGACCATTTCGAGGAGGCTTCCATCGAGGAGAATCCCTCATCGGGTACCGTGAAGGCGACCGGCAGTTTCCTGATTGCCGAAGAGGAGCGGGAAGACCTGAGCGTCGCCATGGAAATCATGGATTATACCGTAACGGTCGTTTGCGATGATTTCCGTTATGCGTACGGTATCGACGACGTGGGGGCTTTCGTCGCTACGGCCGTTCCCGTTACGGTCGCTGCCGCCCCGGAGGAGAATCGGTATGAAATCGTGGACAGCATGTATATTTCCATGCCGGGCGATTATGTGGTGTTGATGGACGATGCCTATGCCGAGCGTGCCCGTCTGCGCGGCGAGCTGGAGCAGATGCTGGCGACGGACATATCGAACCTCGGCAGGAACAAGTTGCGCCGATACGAACAGGAACTGCAAAAGACGGCCGACTGGTTCGGGGCGACGGACGATTATTACCGGCTGGTACGGGCGAATTACATGGCCTGTTACGACCATTTGACTGGCTTGGCTTCGTCACTTGAGGCAGCGTTGGCGGGCGAATAATGGTTGGCCGGCTGTTGCGCGAATCCGGTGCGGTCCGGGAAAGTTTTTATGCACGCTTCGGAAGGAAGGAAAGACCGGGCGGCTCGTCCGACGGTTCGGTCGATGCCCGACGGCGGTGCGGAACCTTTTCGAAAAGTCGGGGCCTGCAGGGTGGGTAAATCAAAAGCAGCAAGAGACATTGTAATGTCTCCTGCTGCTTTTGATTACCGCTCGATGGACTTACTTCTTGCGTTTCTTGGGTGGCTGGTTTTTCGTGCTCTGCGGTTTTGCCGTATGGGTTTTCTGGCTGCCGCCGTAGGCTTTCTGCTGTTGCTGGCGCTGCATCTGCTGCTGTTGCCGGAGCGCTTCTTCGTAACGCATCTGCCATTTGCTCTTTTTCCGTGTGGCGGCGTTGCGGTCGGCTTTCTCGGCATTGCTTTGCAGTTTGGCGAGGAGTTTCTCTTCGTTCACGGAGTACCGGATGATGTACATGATTAACATCGTGAAGAGCTGCGAAAGCAGGTAGTAGTAGGTGAGGCCGCTGGCGTAACTGTTGAACCAGCAGAGCATCAGAATGGGCATCAGGTAAACGGTCATGAACTTCATCCCCGCCATCTGGGGCCCGGCCGACGCGGTCTGCTTGTAGGTCATGCGCGAGTAGAAGAACAGGGCGAGCGCCATGAGCAGCGTGAACAGGCTTACGTGGTCGCCGTAGAAGGGGATTTTGAAAGGCAGCTGCAGCACGCTGTCGTATGCCGAGAGGTCGTCGGCCCAGAGGAAGTGCTGGCCGCGCAGCTCGATGGAGGCCGGCAGGAAACGGAACATGGCGATGAGGATAGGCATCTGTATCAGCATGGGGATGCAGCCGCCCATCGGGCTCACGCCGCATCTCTTGTAGAGTTCCATGACCGCCTGCTGTTTCTTGAGTGCGTCTTCCTGATTCGGGAACCGTTCGTTGATTTCGTTGAGCTGGGGTTGCAGTACCCGCATCTTGGCGCTCGACATGTAGGACTTGTACGTGAGCGGCAGGATAATCAGCTTGATGATGACCGTCAGAATCAGGATGATGATGCCGTAGTTCGAGATGAATTTGCTGAGCCAGTTGAATACGTTGATGGTGAGCCCCGTATTAATCCAGCTGATGAGGCTGCCGCCGAGGGGGATGACTTTTTCCAGTTTCAGGTCGTACGAACGCATGATGGTGTACTGGTTGGGACCGAAATAGTACTGGAAGGCGTATGTCGTCTGTGCCGGGTCGTACGGTACGGAGAAGGTGGCCGCAAAATCCTTTATTTCGCCAGTGCCTTCCTTCTTCGTGTCGAAGCCGACGGCATCGGCCGTGAAGTCGTCCTTCGCAATGAACACCGCCGAGAAGAACTGCTGTTTGAAGCTGACCCAGTTTACCTTCGTCTTGATTTCCTTGCTGCGCTGGCCTTCCGAGGCGCCGAGTTGTTCGATTTTGCGGGCATCCGGATAGCGGTAGGCCACCGTGGTGTTCATGTTCTCGTTCTTGTATCCCTTTTCGTTCTGGAGGGTGGTGGCGCTCCAGTCGAGGTTGAAGAACGTTAGATTGGAAGTGTATTCCTGCATGCCGATGAAATCGACATCGAAATCGACCATATAGTTGTCCGGATAGACCGTATATACGTATTCGATGGCTGCTCCCGTTTCGGCATCGACCGGCAGCCGCAGGCGGAGGCTTCGAGCGGTTCCGCCGTCGGGCAGGGGCGTTTCGGTCGTCTCGGCGTCGGTGAACACGAAGTCCGCCGTATTGATTTGGGCCGTATTGTACGCACGTTTGATGAAGAGTTCCATATCGAACCCTACCGACCCTTCCTTGTACATCATCAGCGGAGCGCCGTCGTACCTTTTATAATCCTTGAGTTCCACGTTCGTCACGATACCGCCCCGCGACGATATCCATACCTTGAGGAGTTCGTTTTCCAGCATGTAGGTGCGGGCTTCCGCACGGGCGGCCTCGGCGAGCGAGGCTCCCATGCCTGCCAGAACGAGCGAATCCTGCCGGGCCTGTTCCGCAGCCTGTGCCTGCATCGCATCGCCGGCCGCTTTGCCCGCATCGCCGAGGGGAATCTCCTCGACGAATCGTTCCGGATGTTCCGCGCGGGCGATGGAGTCGGCCCTGAACTGTTCCTGCTGATATTTTGCGGCCTGTCTGGAGTTGTAGAAAACGTATCCGAAGAGGATGACGCCGACTATCAGAAGGCCGATGAGTGTCTTTTTATCCATGCTCGATGTTTCGTGTTTGCGTGTTTTGTCTGTGCGGACCCTGCGTCCGCCGGGTTATCTTTTCGTTCGGGATGCTTCCCCCGCATGCACACGGCCTGCGTCGGTTTGCGCAGGCCGTACATGCCTTTGGGCTTTGCGGGTCAGGCCTCGCGGCTGCGTGCCACCGCCGCGGCGACGAACGCCTTGAAAAGCGGGTGGGGCCGGCTGACCGTACTTTTGTATTCCGGATGGTATTGTACGCCGATGAACCACGGGTGACCTTCCAGTTCCACCGCTTCCACGAGGTTGGAATCCGGATTGACTCCTACCGGCTTCATGCCGGCCTTCTCGAAGGCGTCGTAATAGTCGTTGTTGAATTCGTAGCGGTGCCTGTGGCGCTCATGAACGAGCCCGGAGGAGTATGCGTCGTACAGTTTGGACGGCTGCGCGATGCGGCACGGGTAGGCGCCCAGCCGCATGGTGCCGCCCTTCTCCATGACTCCCTTCTGTTCCTCCATAAGGTCGATGACCGGATGGGCCGTCTTGCGCATTTCGGTGGAGTCCGCGTCTTCGTAACCCAGGACGTTGCGGGCGAATTCGATGACGGCGCACTGCATGCCGAGGCAAATGCCCAGAAACGGAACGCCGTTTTCACGGGCGTAGCGGACGGCCGTTATCTTGCCCTCGATACCCCGGTGGCCGAAGCCGGGAGCCACGAGAATGCCGCTCATGCCGCCCAGCGCCTCGCCGACGTTATCCGGAGTAATCATTTCGGAGTTCACGTAGGTCAGGTTCACGTGTACATGGTTCGCCGCACCTGCGTGTACGAACGATTCGACGATGGATTTGTAGGCATCCGGCAGCTCGGTATATTTGCCCACGAGGGCTATCCGTACCGTGCTGTCGTAATGTTTCACCTTATTGACGAATTCTTCCCATTCCCGCAGGTCGGGTTCCCGGTCTGCCGGCAGGTCGAGTTTTTCGAGAATCGTTTCGTCCAGGTGCTGCGCATGCATCCGCAGGGGTACTTCGTAGATGGTCGGCACGTCGATGGATTCGACCACCGCACGGGGTTCCACATTGCAGAACAGGGCCACCTTGCGCCGGATGTCCTGACTGAGCTCCTTCTCGGTGCGCAGTACGAGGATATCGGGCTGGAGACCGTTCTCCAGCATCATTTTCACCGAATGCTGCGTCGGCTTGGTCTTGAGCTCGCCCGAAGCCGACATGTAGGGGACGAGCGTCAGGTGTACCACGGCCGAATTTTTCAGGCCGAGTTCGTAACGAAGCTGGCGTACCGCTTCGATGTAGGGGAGCGACTCGATGTCGCCCACCGTGCCGCCCACCTCGGTGATGACCACGTCGTATTCCTTCTTGCTGCCCAGCAGCTTGATGCGGCGCTTGATTTCGTCGGTGATGTGGGGAACGACCTGTACCGTCTTGCCGAGGAAGTCGCCCCGGCGTTCCTTGTTGATGACCGTCTGGTAAATCTTCCCCGTGGTTACGTTGTTGGCCTTCGAGGTCGTTATCGACGTGAAACGTTCGTAATGCCCCAGGTCGAGGTCGGTTTCGGCCCCGTCTTCGGTGACGTAGCATTCGCCGTGCTCGTACGGGTTGAGCGTACCGGGGTCCACATTGATGTACGGGTCGAGTTTCTGGATGGTCACCGAATAGCCGCGTGCCTGAAGCAGACGCGCTATGGACGATGAAATGATGCCTTTGCCAAGCGACGACGCCACACCCCCCGTGACGAATACATACTTGGTCGGTGTACTGTTTTCGGACATGATTACTTATCTTCCTGCTCCTGTTGGGAATCGATTAGTTTTATCTTTTCTATCGTGTCGGCCATCTCCTGTTTGGCCCTGGCGATTTTGGCCTCGACTTCGCGTATCATGGCTTCCGCGTTTTTGGAACGTGCAAAGAATCCGATGTTGTTCTCCAGCGTGGCGATGTCGCCTTCGAGCTGGCGCACCTTGTTGTACAGCCGGTCGCGTTCGAACCGCAGCCGTTTGTCGCCGCTGCTTTTCAGGTCGGATACCTTCGAGCGGAAACGGTCCATGCTGCGCTCGCGTTCGCCGCCGCGCAGTGCCGCGAACATGCCGTCCACCACGGTTCTGTAACGTTTCTGCACCTCGTCCTTCTGCCGGATGGGCACGAAGCCGATTTCGTTCCAGCGCCTCTGGAACTCCTTTATCATGTCGAATCCGCCTTCGGCTATGTCGGCCGCTTCCATCTCTTCCAGCAGGGCGAGTTTCGCTTTCAGGTTTTCTTCGTGTTGGGCGTCCACTCCGGAGAAGTGGGCCGATTTGCGCTCGAAGAACCGGTCGCACGCCGCACGGAACCGCTTCCATACGGCATCCGAATAGCGGCGCGGTACGGGGCCTATCTCTTTCCACCGTTTCTGGAGTGCAATCAGCTCGTCGGTCGTCTTCTTCCACTGCTCGCTCTCCTGAAGCGATTCGGCCTGTTCGCATATCTCGGTCTTGAGCTGCAGGTTGGTGTCCATCTCCGATTTGAGCTGTTCGTAGAATTCGCGTTTCTGTTCGAAAAACCGGTCGCAAGCGTTGCGGAACCGCTCGTAGATGCGGGCGTTGTCCTTCTGCGGGGCGAAGCCGATGGTTTTCCACACCTTCTGAATTTCGATGAGCCGCTCCGAGGCCTTGTTCCATTCCTTGCGCGTGGTGAGGATTTCCGAAGTGAGCTCCTCGGCCTTGACGCAGAGTTCCGTCTTCAGTTCGAGGTTGTGTTTCTGTTCCTCCTTGATTTTCTCGAAATATTCCTGATGCTGCTTGTTGATGCGCGTGCTCGCCTCCTTGAAACGTTCCCAGAGCGCCTCCTTGTATTCGTTGGCCACGGGGCCCGTTTCGCGCCACTGGTCGTGCAGGTCCTGGAGCTTGCGGAATGCCGTCACTACCGAAGGTTCCAGAACGAGCGCTTCGGCGGCCTCGCAGAGCTGTACCTTCGCTTCGTAGTTGCGCTTCAGGTCGAGGTCGCGCAGCTCCTTGTTGATTTTGATATAGTTGTAGAAATTCTCTACGTGCAGGTTGTACGTTTCCCAGAGTTCCTTCACGTTGGCCTGCGGGACGAGTCCCGTGTCGCGCCAGCGCTGTTGCAGTTCGCGGAACGTGTTGAAGGTGCTGTTCATGGTCTCGCTGCCGTTCACCAGCTCTTTCAGTTCCTCGATGATTTGCAGTTTGGTTTTCAGGTTCTCCTCTTTTTCCCTCTCGATGTTGGCGAGATATTCCGCCCTGCGCCGACGGTACTCGGAGAACAGCTCTTTCAGACGTGCTTCGTCGGCATCGGGCTGCGATGCGAAATCTTCCGCTGCGCCGCCCCCTTCGACGAATGCACGCTTGTGCTGTTCGTATTCGGCGCGGTGGAGTTTGTAGAACGCCACCTTCACCGCTTCGGCCTCGCGCCGTATCTGTTGTACGGGCTTCGATTCCAGCAACGACGCAAACAACTCCACGAGCCGGTGTTTGTCCAGCCGCGAGATGTCTTCCAGGTTGCGGGCCGTCTCGGCGTCGGAACGTTCCGCCTGCGCGCGTTCCTCGTCGGTATCCTCGCCCATGTCGAGTTCCGGCTGGGCGGCGTCGAGCACTGCGTTCTCCTCGTCGAAATTCACCGTTTCCACGGCTTCTTCGGCTGTCTCGTCTGTTTCGGGAGCCGTTTCCGCTGCCGGCACTGCGGCGGCAGCAGCCTCCTCGCGTACGGTTGCGTTCTGCACATCTTCGGCCTGGCCGACATGTTCCTCAGGAACAGGAATGTTGGTTTTCTCGGTAGCCATCTTCAGCGATTTAGTTCGTTACTTTGCCCGGCACTATTCAGGCAACTTACAAAAGTAGTCCTTTTTTTGCGAAAAATCCCAATATGGAGCAGCGATTCGCCCGAATATGTCGTTTTTCCGTCTCCCGTACCGCCGCTGCAGGGGCCTTGCGCAGACCGGTCGCAAATAATCCCGCGGCGTTCTCCGGCGACACGTTTTTTTCACTACATTTGTGCCTGCGCAATTACAGCCGTTTCACCCGGATACGACTATGTTAAAGGAGGTTTTGCTCGTGGGGGCGGGCGGTTTCGCAGGCAGTGCCCTCCGATGGGCCGTCTCGGCGGCGATAGCGTCGTGGGCAGTATCGTGCGGTTTTCCCGCGGGGACGTTTGCGGTGAATGCGGCGGGCTCTTTCATCATCGGTCTGGCAGGGGCGCTGCTTCCGCCGGGCGGGTGGCAGCTATTCGCCATGACGGGGTTCTGCGGCGGGTTCACCACCTTTTCGGCCTTTTCGCTCGAAGTGCTGCGCATGCTGCGTGCCGGTCAGGGCGGAACGGCTGCGGTATATATAGCAGCGAGCGTGGCGGTGTGTCTGCTATTCGCAGGACTCGGCCTGTGGCTCGGCGAAAAGATACCGCGGTGAAGGCGCTGCTTCCCCGATTCGTACAGACAGACGATTGTTACATTTATATATTCTAACCTACTCATTAAGGAAGAAATGGTAATTCTTGTATTGAACTGCGGCAGTTCGTCGATAAAGTATCAGGTTATCGACATGGTTTCTCCGCGCCAGAACGCACTTCTGGCCAAGGGGCTCGTAGAACGTATCGGCATCGAGGGAGGTGTCATCACCCACAAGCCGACCGGCAAGCCGCGTCTGGAGCTGACTACCGACATCCCCAACCACACGAAGGGGATAGACCTTATTTTCAAAGCCATTACCGACAGCGAATCGGGTGTCGTCGCTTCGCTGGACGACATTCGTGCCGTGGGACACCGCGTGGCGCACGGCGGCGACTTCTTCGCCGAGAGCGTACTCGTGGACGACCGGGTAATCGGTCAGATAGAACAGCTCGTGGAGCTGGCCCCGCTGCACAATCCGGCCAACCTGAAAGGTATCTATGCCGTAAGGGAGCTGTGTCCGGCCGTGCCGCAGGTGGTGTGCTTCGACACGTCGTTCCACCAGACCATGCCTCCGCGCAGCTATATTTACGGTCTGCCTTATAAATACTACGAAAAATACCGCGTAAGACGCTACGGGTTCCACGGTACGAGCCACAAATTCGTGGCGCAGAAGGGGTGCGAACTGGCCGGCCTCGATTTCGCGAAGGCAAAGGTGGTCACCTGCCATATCGGAAACGGCGCATCGGTGGCTGCCGTGGACGGCGGCCGGAGCATCGACACCTCGATGGGCTTCACGCCGGTGGACGGTCTGCTGATGGGGACGCGCTGCGGCGAAGTGGACCCCGGCGCGCTGACCTACATCGCCGACAAGGAACACATGACCGGCAACGAGGTGTGGGGCATGATTAACAAGCAGGCCGGCGTGCTCGGCATCACGGGCCTTTCGTCCGACATGCGCGACATCGAGCAGGCGGCGGCCGAGGGCAACGAGCGGGCACAGCTGGCGCTGGACGTGTACTATTACCGTGTGAAAAAATATGTGGGCGCCTATGCCGCCGCGATGGGCGGGCTCGACCTGGTGGTATTCACCGGCGGAGTGGGCGAGAACGACCCGGTGCTGCGCGAATACGTATGCAGCGGCATGGAGTTCCTCGGTCTGGAGTTCGACGCCGACATCAACCGCGGCCTGCGGGGTAAGGATACAATTCTGACCAAACCCTCCTCACGCGTGAAGGCGGCGCTCATCGCCACGAACGAGGAACTGGTGATTGCTACCGATACTTTCAATATCGTAGAAAAAATCCGGTAATCGTTTCGATTCGGTACGAACCGGTTGTCCTGCAATAATAAATCCGCAGAAAACTTTGTTATTTGCAGGACAATCGGTATTTTTGACGACTCTTTGTATAAACCGCAGATTTAAATCATCATGATTCAGCATTTAGACGACCTCGTAGCAAAGGCTAAGGCGAGGGGAAAACGCAGGCTCATCGTAGCCTACGGACAGGATTCGCACACGCTCGAAGCTGTCAATGACGCCGTGGAGGCGGGTATCGTGGACGCCACGCTCATCGGCGACCCGAAGGAAATCGAAAAGGTATGCAAGGCCGAGGGCATCGACATGTCCCGTTTCACGATTGTCGCCGAGAGCGTGGACGTAAACTGCGTCCGCATCGCCGTGCAGATGGTCAGCGAGGGTAAGGGCGACGTCCTGATGAAGGGCCTCGTTTCGACCGACAAATACATGAGGGGCATTCTGAACAAGGAGTTCGGCCTCGTGCCCCCGAAAGGCGTGCTCAGCCACGTGACGGTGATGGAGATTCCGGCTTACCACAAGCTCCTTACCATAGGCGACGTAGCCGTCATCCCCTACCCGGATTTCGCACAGAAGACGGCCATTGCCAAATACATCATCCAGACGGCCAGGAAACTCGAAATCGATGTGCCCAAGGTGGCCTGCATCGCTCCGAGCGAACAGCTCCTGCCCGGCGTACAGTCCTCCGTGGAGGCGACGCTGCTGGCCAAGATGGGCGAGCGCGGCCAGCTCGGTACGAAGGTATACATCGACGGCCCGCTGGCACTCGACGTGGCCATCAACAAGGAGGCCGCAGCCACCAAGAAGCTGGACAACCCGGTAGTGGGCGATGCCGACTGCCTCGTGTTCCCGAACATCGACGCGGGCAATGTCTTCTTCAAGTCGTGCACGAAGTTCGGCGGTGCCGAGCTCGCGGCCATGGTGATGGGGGCGAAGGTTCCGTGCGTACTCACCTCGCGCGGCGATTCCAAGAAAACGAAGATGTACTCGATAGCACTCGCGTGTCTGTCTGCAAAATAGAGAGGAAGCGATGTACACCATATTAGCGATAAACCCCGGTTCCACTTCGACCAAGGTGGCGATATATCAGGACGATAAGGCGGTACGCGAGCTCACGCTCCGCCATTCGACCGAAGAACTCGCCCCCTTTGCGGGCGTACTCGACCAGTTCGACTTCCGTAAGAAAATCATCCTCGACGCCATGAAGGAGGCGGGCATCACGCTCTCCGATATCGATGCGGTCATCGGCCGCGGCGGGCTCATCAAACCCGTCAAGTCGGGTGTATACGAGGTGAACGAAACGATGATAGACGACATCCGCCACCGTCCGCTGGGGCAGCACGCTTCCAACCTCGGAGCGCTGCTCGCCTACGATATCGCCAAAGAAGCCGGAGCGAAAGCCTTCATGGCCGACCCGGTGGTGGTCGACGAATTGCAGGATGTGGCGCGGATTACCGGTCATCCAGACATCGAGCGCATGTCCATTTTCCATGCCCTGAACCAGAAGGCCATGGCACGCGCCTATGCCGAGAAGAAGGGGATGCGTTACGAAGACCTGAACCTGATTGTCGTGCATTTGGGCGGCGGTATTTCGGTCGGGGCGCACCGCAAGGGCGAGGTTATCGACGTGAACAATGCGCTCGACGGCGAAGGCCCGTTCTCTCCGGAGCGTGCCGGCGGGCTTCCCGCGCTGGCCGTCGCCAAATGGGCGGCGAGCGGGAAGTACGATATCAAACAGATTGCCAAGTTCATCAACAGCCGCGGCGGGTTCGTGGCGCATTTCGGTACGAACAGCGCGATGGAGATATCCAAACGTGCCGAAGAGGGCGACCGTCGTGCCGCACTCGTGCAGGACGCCATGTGTTACAGTGTCGGGAAAGAGGTGGGCATGATGGCTGCCGTTCTGAAAGGGAAGGTCGATGCCATTATCCTGACCGGCGGTATCGCCCACGACGAGTATGTCTGCAAGTACATAGCCGACATGGTGTCGTTCATTGCGGAAGTGGTCGTGATGCCCGGCGAGAACGAACTGGAGGCACTTGCGGGCAATGCCCTGCGTGTGCTCGAAGGAAAACTCACTCCGAAGGTATACGAATAGAACTGTTGCCGTTTCGCAATTACAGGAATCCCTGCACGGACAGCGTGCGGGGATTTTTGTTGCCGGCCGGCGGGTACCGATTCAGGGGGCCGGTGCAGGGTACATCCGGCGGGGGAGTATTGCGGCAGACGGTACCGGAGCGAACTTGGGAAAAGAGATACGGGCGGAGGACGGGTATGGGATGCTGCTGCGGTGCCGGGGCGTTGTATGGTTTTCGCTTTCCGGAACGTTTCGTGCGCAGCGGTGCGCGGCGTGCGGCAGGATGCAGGAAACCGCACGGCCCTTTTGGAGGGGCGGGCTTTCAGTCCGCTTCGTCGGCTCGAAGCGGTGGTATGGGATGTGGCTGCCGTCCGGAATATCTTCCGGCGGGAAATAGCTGGGGATACCTGCGGGCCGTTCGCCCGGACATCTTCCGGGCGGAAGGGCGGGGTGTGTGCCGGAGGCAATCGACTGCCGGATGAAGGGGCGGTGTATGAAAGGTATTATGCGGGAGTTCCGGCTTCCGGGAGCCGGTTTCCGGACAGGCGGATATGCTGTCCGAATGCGCGTACCCTCGTATTTCTGTCGGGGGCTGAGGAAGGCGGCGGAAATATGGAGGTCTGAAGTTCGACTCCGCGTCGGCCCTATGGGTTGCTCCGGTCTTTGTACCGCAACATCAGGACGAGATTTGCGGGGAGACAGTTTTACAGTGCGCGGCTTCTGAATTATCTTCCGGTCGGGCCGACGGGAGGGGGGGGCGCCGAATGATGAATAAACGATGCCGTGCACCTTTTTGAAGACTGTTCGCTGTCGCTTTGCGTTTCGCAACAGCACCGGATGGGAACTGTTTTGTAAGGTTGCGTGTCATCCCGTGTTGCCCGTCCGAATGAAAAGCCGGGTTCGTGCGCACGGACGTATGGTGGGAGCGGGGTGCCGCAGCTTACGGCTTTCGGGCCGTGTACGCAAGCAGACCGTCGCAGGCATCTTCCAGCAGGTCGAGAACGAGTTCGAAACCTTCCCTGCCTTCGTAATAGGGGTCCGGAACGTGGTCGTAATCGTGTCGGCTGCTGAAATCCGTCATGCGGTAAATTTTGGCCTTGTCATCGAGCGTGAAGGCCAATCGGTCCAACGCATCGTAATTGCGTTCGTCCATGACGACCAGCATGTCGAACCGACTGAAGTCCTCATCGCGTACGGGACGGGCCCGATGGGTGAGGCGGTATCCCCTTCGTCCGGCCGCCTCGCGCATGCGCGGGTCGGGCAGGTCACCGCTGTGGCCCGCATACGTTCCCGCCGAGTCGAACTCATAACGGTCGCCGAGTCCTGCCGCTTCGGCTTTGCTGCGCATGATTGCTTCTGCGGCGGGCGAACGGCAGATGTTTCCCATACATACGAACAGTATCTTCTTTTTCATTTCCTGTCGCAGTGTTTCGAATGCGGTGCAAAGATAATGTTTTTGCGCCGCTATCCCCAAAACGAAGATGCTGCAAATCCGGTGCCTCTCCTGCGCTCCGGATTTTCCGACAGGCGAGCGGAACCGGTTTTCTCCGAAGTGCGGTTGCGGGAATCGCAGCGGGAGCGGACACCGGCCGGGGGCAACGGGAACGGATGCTGCCTTGTGTCTGTCCCCTGCGTCGTTTTGAAGTGTACTTTGTGCACCTTTGGCTTGCGCAGCAGTCGGATGAAGCAGCTGTGGGGCTGGGTACGTACTTTTAGAAGGGCATGCGGCGGCACGGAGCCGGAAGTCGGCATCATTTCCGTTGCAGGCTGCACAAGTACCGCCTTGCGCGGGATGCCATGGCCGGCGGACATTCCGGATTTTCCGACAGGCGCCGAACGAGGTCGGTCAGGCTTTCGGGAATCCAGCCGATGCGACGTCCCAGGTCGGAGAGCAGGTCGACCTGCCACACTTTGACGGCGACCGGAACGGAGTCGTCCGTCAGCAGGTCGAAACAGCGTCCTGCGAGCAGTTCGGTTTCCTCGTCATCGAGCGTTACGGCTTTCCGGCGCAGCATATCGCACAGCAGTTTGGAATAGATGCGCTGGACACTGTTATTGTCCGTGCGGAAGAAATCGTCGAGCAGGACGGCGGCCCGTTGTTCCAACGGCATGCTGTTCCTGGTATAGGCGGATTCGAGCGCCCACGAAGCGCGGAATGCGACGCGCGCATCGACATCGCGGGCGAGCGCCAACGTTTCGTCCCACAAGCCTTCTTCGGCGACGAACTGTCCGAACGTGCGGTTCGTTCCTTTCGTCAGGCTTCCGGCAAGGAGCAGGCTGCGGAGCGTTGCTCCGTCGATTGGTTCGGTTGCCGCCAGGCAGGGGGCTTCTTGTTTCCGCCCTGCTGCAGGCGGTTCCGTCGGGCGGCAGTATGTTTTTGCCATGTTCGGTTTCGTGTTACAATTTACGTGCATGCGGCGAATCGCTTCCTTCGGCGGGCATGGCGTGCAGCTTTCATTTCGGACGCGGATGCATCCGCTTTTACGAACTTATGTCCGCCGTGGCTGGATAAGGAGGCGAAATACGCGGTTTCCCGGTACCTGCGCGGACCCCTTATGTCCGTTGCCTCGTTGCCGCACGGCCTGCGTCTTTTCCGTTTCGTAGGCTGAGGGAACGGGGGCGAGCGCAGAGGTTCTGTTCAGGCCGTTGCTGCAAAGACGAAGTATGTACAGCCGAATCCTTTTCGCGCATTCGGAGCGGTCCGGACTGCCTTCCGAAGGATTGCAGTATAGACCGGCCGCATGCAAGATGCGTTCCGACGCATTGTCCGGTTGCATGTCCGGTTTCATTCGCACCGTTTCCATGCCGTTTTTCTGACATGGCGGGAACAAGTTCCCCGCGGCGGGCACAGTTCCAGTACGAATGGAGCCGTGCGTCACGATTTCCTGGCCCGCACCGGTCATTCGCAGAGCGTACACCCGGAGTATTTCCGTGAGGGGACGTGCCCGTTGCGGTACCATCTTGTCGTACCGGTTCCGGATAGGCCCGCGGGGATGGATGCGGGAGGTTACCGGTATCGGATGAACGGTATTTCGTACGTGTGCAGTTCTTCGGCCTCCTCCGTGGCGGGGAAAAGGGTGCGGGCCTCCTCTACGAGCGGGGCGGCATCCTTGTAACGCGAGGAGAAATGACCTATCAGCAGCCTGCCTGCTCCGGCTTTCGCGGCGGTTTTGGCGGCCTGCAATGCAGTGGAATGGCCCGTTTCCCGTGCGAGCACCCTGTCTGCATCGGCGAAGGTGGCTTCGTGGTAGAGCAGGTTCACGCCGGATACGATGTCGGCGATTTTGCCGGAATACATCGTGTCGCTGCAATAGGCATAGCTGCGCGGTGTGTAGGGCGTGTAGGTTATTTCCTCCGCGGGTATCCGTGTACCATCCGGGCCGATAAGTTCCTCGCCGCGTTTGGCGGCCGTTATTTGTGCGATACCCAGGCCGTAACGTTCGATGGCTTCCCGGCGTACGTTCAGTCCGGGTTTCTTCTCCCGGAACAGGTAACCCGAAGCCGGTATGCGGTGCCGCAGCGGGACGGTCCATACTTCCATAACGCTGTTTTCGTAGATGCAGCGGTGCTTGCGCGTGTCCACCTCCCGAAAGTCTATCGCGAAAGGCAGGTTGGTGTCGAAGTATTTGTAATGGTATTCCATTACTTCGCCCAGCGGTGCGGGTGCGAAAACCGTGAAGGGTGTGCGGCGGCCCATCAGTCCCATGGACGAAATGAGCGGAAAGAGTCCGTATACATGGTCTCCGTGCAGATGCGAAATGAAAGCGGCATTCAGTTTCAGCGGGTTGATGCCGCATTGGATGAGCCGCGACTGCGTTCCTTCGCCGCAGTCCATCAAATAAAACTGCTCATGCACGTTGAGTGCATGAGCAGCATGATGCCTCCGTATCGTCGGTTTGGCCGAACCGTTGCCGAGTACTGTCACTTTGAAGGTCATGGTACCTGTGTTTGCGGCAGCCGGCCCGTTGCGGGAACTTGCGCCCCGGACACCGGTGCGGCCCCGATACGTTCGAGTCGTCGTTTATTCAGCTTTCTTGTCGCTCTCCGCTTCTTCGAGGCGGGCTTTGAGTTCGGCCAGGCCGGTAATGTCGCCGAGCGTGGTCTTCTCTACCGAAGCGTTGATTTTCTTGACATTGGCTTTGGTAGCGTCGGCCGAAGCACGTTTCTCGTCCTTGGCGGCCTTTTCCTCGGCACGGCGTGCATCCTCGAAGGTGCGCGTGTGCGAAAGGGTGATGTGGCGCGTCATTTTGGAGAATTCCGTCACCTTGAACGGGAGCGTTTCGCCCACCTTGGCGGTCGTGCCGTCCTCTTTCACGAGCTGGCGCGAGGGTGCGAACCCTTCGACGTTGTCGCCGAGCGATACCACCGCACCGCGGTCCGTCATTTCGGTAATGGTGCCTTCGTGTACGGAGTCGAGGGGGAACTTGCTCTCGAACTCGTTCCAGGGATTGTCTTCGAGCTGCTTGTGGCCGAGGCTCAGGCGGCGGTTCTCCTTGTCGATGCCGAGTACCACGACGTCGATGTCGGCGCCTATCTGAGTGATTTCGGCCGGATGTTTGATTTTCTTGGTCCAGCTCAGGTCGGATATGTGGATGAGCCCGTCGATGCCGTCGGCGATTTCGACGAAGATACCGAAGTTGGTGAAGTTACGCACTTTGGCGGTGTGGCGCGAGCCTACCGGATAGCGCTCCTCGATGCCTTCCCACGGGTCGGAGGTGAGCTGCTTGATGCCGAGGGACATTTTCCTTTCCTCGCGGTCGAGCGTCAGGATGACGGCTTCCACTTCGTCGCCGATTTTCATGAAGTCCTGTGCCGAGCGCAGGTGCTGGTTCCACGACATTTCCGAAACGTGGATGAGGCCCTCTACGCCGGGAGCGATTTCGATGAATGCGCCGTAGTCGTACATCATCACGACTTTGCCCTTCACCACGTCGCCCACCTTGAGGTTCGGGTCGAGCGCTTCCCACGGATGGGGGGAGAGCTGCTTGAGGCCGAGGGCGATGCGCTTCTTGGCATCGTCGAAGTCGAGGATGACCACGTTGAGTTTCTGGTCGAGCTTCACGACCTCTTCCGGATGGTTCACGCGGCCCCAGCTGAGGTCGGTGATGTGGATGAGACCGTCTACGCCGCCCAGGTCGATGAATACGCCGTAGGAGGTGATGTTCTTGACGGTGCCTTCGAGGATTTGGCCCTTTTCGAGCTTGGACATGATTTCCTTCTTCTGGGCTTCGAGTTCCTCCTCGATGAGCGCCTTGTGCGAAACGACCACGTTGCGGAACTCCTGGTTGATTTTCACTACCTTGAATTCCATGGTCTTGTCCACGTACATGTCGTAGTCGCGGATGGGCTTCACGTCTATCTGCGAACCGGGCAGGAACGCTTCGATGCCGAATACGTCCACAATCATACCGCCCTTGGTGCGGCACTTGATGTAGCCCTTGATTATCTCGTCGTTTTCGAGGGCCTGGTTTACCCTGTCCCAGGACTTGAGCTGGCGCGCGTTCTTGTGCGAGAGCACGAGCTGGCCCTTCTTGTCTTCGGCGCTTTCCACATATACCTCGACCCTTTCGCCTACGGCGAGTTCGGGGTTGTAGCGGAATTCGGCTATCGGGATGATACCTTCCGATTTGTAGCCGATGTTCACGATGACTTCGCGCTTGGTGATGCCTACCACGGTACCTTCGACTACTTCGCCCACCTGTACGTTGGAGAGCGATTCGTCGTATTTCTGTTCTACGGCTTCCTTGCTTCCTCCGTAAAGGTCGAGGTCGTTTTCGAATGCGTTCCAGTCGAAATCTTCATTGGCTACTTTGGCAGGGGCTTCCGCTACCGGTTTGGCTTCGCGTGTCGGTTTCGCCTCCTTGACGGGTTTGGCGGGTTTCGCTTCCGCCTCCAGGGCAGCGTTCTCGATGGCTGCACCCTCGTTTACCTTGTTTTCTTCCATGTTCGTTAAAATGTCTTGCAATGAAACAGTTAGACTTTATTTGTAAAATTCCTTCGCAGGAATGAACGCACAAAGATACAATTAATTGGGAGGATTGCCACAAAAGCGCGGAGTATTTTATTGTTTCGGCAGCGCCCGAATGCGGGGTGCCGCTGCGGACAGTCGGAGGCATGGGCGGGAACCTGCGGTGTGCGCGGGGAAAAAGATGCGGAGAAATGGCCTCCGGAAGCGTGAAATCCGGGTTTAATTCGTTATCTTTGAAATATCGGCGGATGCCCGCCGTGCTATCCAATCCTAAAAACTTAAACTTCATTTATCATGACACAGCAGGAATACATCGAACGGGAGAACCGTTACGGCGCCCGCAATTACCATCCGCTGCCCGTGGTGCTTCAGCGCGGGAAGGGGATTTTCGTCTGGGATGTGGACGGGAAAAAGTATTTCGATTTTCTTTCCGCCTATTCGGCGGTGAATCAGGGGCATTGCCACCACAAGATTGTCGGAGCGGTTTGCGAGCAGGCCGCCAGGCTCTCTCTGACTTCGCGGGCATTCCACAACGATGTACTGGGCGAGTGGGAGGAGTATGTGACGCGCTTTTTCGGCTACGACAAGGTGCTGCCGATGAATACCGGAGCCGAAGCCGATGAAACGGCGCTCAAGCTCTGCCGCAAGTGGGCCTACCTGAAGAAGGGTATCGGGGAGGGCCGGGCGAAAATCGTCGTGTGCGACGGCAATTTCCACGGCCGCACCATCACCATCGTATCCATGTCGTCAGACCCGGACGCCTACCGGGATTACGGTCCCTATACGCCCGGTTTCGTAAAGATTCCCTACAACGACCTGGGAGCGCTCGATGCGGCCCTTCGGGACCCGGATGTGGCCGGATTCCTCGTGGAGCCCATTCAGGGTGAGGCCGGGGTATACGTTCCGGAGGACGGTTATCTGCGCGGGGCGTACGAACTGTGCCGCAGCCGCAATGTCCTGTTCATGGCCGACGAGGTGCAGACCGGCATCGGGCGGACGGGGAGGATGCTCGCGTGCGACCGCGAGGGCGTGCGTCCCGATATCCTCATTCTTGGCAAGGCACTCGGAGGAGGCGTCGTTCCCATATCCGCGGTGCTGGCCGACGACGAGATTATGCTGACTATCCGGCCGGGCGAACACGGTTCCACGTTCGGAGGCAATCCGGTAGCTTGCCGTGCTTCCATGGCCGCGCTTGCGGTCGTGCAGGACGAGCATCTTGCCGAAAACGCCGAGGCGATGGGGCGGATTTTCCGCGACAGGATGCGTTCCATCGACTCCGACATGATTGAGGAGGTGCGCGGCAAGGGGTTGTTGAATGCAGTGGTCATCCGTCCTCGTGACGGTAAGGAGGCGTGGGACGTCTGCCTGCGGATGCGCGACGGCGGTCTGCTCGCCAAACCCACCCACGGAAACATCATCCGGTTCGCTCCACCCTTGATAATCAACGAAGAGGAACTGCTTGCCGCATGCGGCATCATCGAGAAGAGCATCCGGTCGTTCGATTGACGGCTGCCTGCGGCCGATATTTTGCACGGGGGCTGTCCTGCACGGGGCGGCCCCCGTGCTGCATGCGGAAGGACGGGTGCGTCGCATGCGGTTCCTGCCGGGAGTGTTCTGCATTATCGCGCGGCACTCTTTTTTGCGGAAGGAAAAAGGAGCTTATCTTTTGAAAATTCGCGGAAATCGCTATTTTTGTACGCTTCCGAAAAAGAAGTCCGGCGCAGTCCGGAACCCGAATTTATTAAAGAATAAACTTCTTATACGACAATGCCGAAGATATCAGAACGCGCCGAGCGCATGCCCGCTTCGCCGATTCGGAAACTCGTTCCGTATGCGGTGCAGGCAAGGGAAAGGGGAATCAGGATATATTCCCTCAATATTGGACAGCCGGACATCGAGACGCCCCAAGTGGGACTGGATGCTCTCAGGCATATCGACCGCAAGGTGCTGGAATACAGTCCGAGTGATGGACTGCCTTCATACCGCAACAAACTCGTGGGCTATTATGCCCGGTTCGGCATCGACCTGAAACCCGACGACATCATCGTGACTACCGGCGGTTCAGAGGCCTTGCAGCTCGCGTTCCCCTCGTGCATCAATCCCGACGACGAGATTATCATGACCGAGCCCACCTATGCCAACTACATTTCGTTCGCCATGCAGGCCGGAGTGAAGGTGCGGCCCATCAGGACGGACATCCGCAACGGTTTTGCGCTGCCGAGCGTGGAGGATTTCGAGGCGCTCATCGACGAGCGGACGAAGGCCATCCTCATCTGTAATCCGAACAATCCGACGGGCTATGTCTATACGAAGGAAGAGATGATGCGCATCCGCGACATCGTGAAGAAATACGACCTGTTCCTCTTCTCGGACGAAGTGTACCGCGAGTTCCGTTACACGGACGAACCCTATGTGTCGGCCCTGCATCTGGAAGGAATCGAGGAGAATGTGGTGCTTATCGACTCCGTATCCAAACGTTATTCGGAATGCGGCATCCGTGTGGGAGCCGTCATCACGAGGAATGCGAAGCTGCGGGGGGCCATGATGAAGTTCGCCCAGGCGCGCCTCAGCCCGCCGCTGCTCGGTCAAATCGTGGCCGAGGCGTCGCTCGACGCGCCGAAGTCGTATATGGAGGGTATTTACGAAGAGTATATCGAGCGGCGCAACCTGCTCGTGAACGGTCTGAACGACATACCGGGCGTTTATTCGCCCATGCCCAACGGGGCGTTCTATACCATGGCGTGTCTGCCCATCGACGACTGCGACCGTTTCTGCGAATGGCTGCTGCGCGATTTTTCCTACGAAGGCGAAACGGTCATGTTCGCTCCCGGTTCGGGGTTCTATACCAATCCGGAGCACGGGCGCGACCAGGTACGCATGGCCTATGTGCTGAAGAAAGATGATTTGGAGCGTTCGCTCGTGATATTGCGAAAGGCGCTCGAAGTCTATCCGGGCCGGACGGTTCGATAGATTTGCCTATCTTTGTACGCAGAAAGGGAAAAGGGTTCGCGGCAGGTTCGGACGGACTCTTCCCTTTTTGCATGTGAAAATATTTTAAACCAAACGCATCGAAGCAATGAATTTAGCCATAGTGGGAACCGGTTACGTGGGGCTGGTTTCCGGTACCTGTTTCGCCGACATGGGGGTGAACGTCACCTGTATCGACATCGACGGTCGTAAGATTGAGCGGCTGCGCCGCGGGGAGATACCCATCTACGAACCGGGACTCGAAGAGATGGTGCTGCGCAACGTGCAGGCCGGACGGCTCCGCTTCGGCACCGACCTGACCGACGGAATCGATGCCTACGATGTCATCGTCTGCGCGGTGGGGACGCCTCCCGGCGAGGACGGCAGCGCCGACTTGCAGTACGTGCTGGAGGTGGCCCGTACGGTGGGGCGCAGCATCGGCAGTTATACGCTTTTCGTCACCAAGAGTACCGTCCCGGTGGGAACGGGGGAGCTCGTGCGGCGTGCTATCCGCGAGGAACTCGACAGGCGCGGTGCGGATGTGGCGTTCGACATCGCATCCAATCCGGAATTTCTGAAGGAAGGAGCGGCGGTAAAGGATTTCATGGAACCCGACCGGGTGGTGGTCGGCGTGGACAGCGACCGGGCGCGGGCCGTTATGGAGCGGCTTTACAAGCCGTTCATCGAAAACGGCCGCCTGCTGTTGTTTACCGACATCCCTTCGGCCGAAATGATAAAGTATGCGTCGAATGCCATGCTCGCGACCCGCATATCGTTCATGAACGACATCGCGAATCTCTGCGAGCTGCTCGGTGCCGACGTCGATATGGTACGGCAGGGGATGGGCACGGACCCGCGTATCGGGCCCAAGTTCCTCTATCCGGGTATCGGGTACGGAGGCAGTTGTTTCCCGAAGGACGTGAAGGCGCTGGTGAATACGGCGCGGACCAACGGATACGACATGAAAGTGCTGCGTGCCGTGGAGGAGGTCAATGCCCGTCAGAAGCGGGTACTTTTCGAAAAGTTCCGGGCCTATTGCGGCGGCGCACCGGCAGGTCGCCGCGTGGCGGTGTGGGGGCTGTCGTTCAAGCCCGAAACCGACGACATGCGCGAGGCACCTTCGGCAGTCATCGTCGAATGTCTGCTGGAGGCCGGCTGCGAGGTATGCGTCTATGACCCGGTCGCTGCCGACGAAGCCCGCCGCGTGATTGGAGACAGGGTGAGGTACTGTCGGGACAAGTACGAGGCTGCGGAAGGAGCCGACGCCCTGATGCTGGTGACCGAGTGGCAGGAATTCCGGATGCCGGACTGGTGCCGGGTGAAACGGGCGATGCGAACGCCGGCGGTATTCGACGGGCGCAACATCTACAACGGGGCGGAGCTGACCGCCAAAGGATTCCATTACGAATCCATCGGCAGGAAGTAGTTCCGGTCGGAAATGCAGCAGCGGCGGCGCATCCTCATGCGCCGCCGCTTGCGTATGGCGGTCTGCCGTTCGTATCGGTGTTGCATGCGGGGGGCGGGCCGGAAGCGTGGCCGCAGACGTGTACTGTGTTCTGCGGTGCGTCGTACATTGTGTATCGTGCATCGTTTCCGGCGGCATATAAGCATGCGGCAGGCGGATGCTTCCTGTATTCCGTCAGGGACGGCAGGTATGATGTGGGGAACTTGTTTCGTGGCAGCGACATCGGATGCGGCGTGTTTGTGTCGGGCGGTTTCTCGGTGCAACGGAACCGCCTCCGGCAGCATTCGGTCTCTCCGCAAGCGGTAGTCGGGGCTCGGACGGGAGAATGGAGTGGGCCTTACCGAGCGTTTCCTGCATTCGAGGGAACGGGCAGCAAGGTTGTTTGTCGGGTAAGGGGATACCGAAACCGATTCGCTCCCCACACAACATGCAGGCGGGGTGTCAGAGGCTGCCGCCGAGAAAGCCGAGCACGAAAATGGCGGCTACGGCGAACAGGATGCCTGCCGCTTTCCGCCGGTCGAGTTTTTCGCCGAAGGCCGCAACGCCGACGAGTGTGGTCAGCAGGACGACACCGATGTTGTATATCCCGTAAAACGTGCTCGACGATAGATATTTGAGACCGTGCATCAGTCCGAACGTTACGAAATAGTTGAATGTGCCGAGGCACAGGCCGCCGAGGATACTTTTCCAGCGCGGACGAAAAGCACCGAGGCCCTCCGTCACGGCGTAATAGACGACGGCTCCGAGAAAGGCGGCTGTGAACAGCATCGTTTCGAAGACGGGGTAGTCCGTGTCGTAACAGCCTGCGGTTTTGATAAGGTGCTGGGAGGTCTTCATGCAGACGGCGATGAATCCGACCGAAAGGAAAACCGCCACGGGCAGCAGGATGGCGGCTGCCCGTTCGCGTTTGCCCTTCTTCGTGTCTTTCCTGTCTGCGGGGCGGTAGATGATGAGGACGAAGGCGAGCAGGACGAGGGCCACGCCGAGAACTTCCCAGCCCGTGATGTGTTCGCCGAGCAGCAGGGCCGCCCAGAGGATGGGGAGTATCACCGAGGTGCGCGAAGCCATCGTCGTGATGGAGACGCCCACGCGCCGCGTGGAGGCGGCCATGATATCCATCGAACCGAAATACAGGAGGCCCGTTATCAGTGCCAGATACCACCAGCCGTTAGCGAACGGGTCGGCGGTGCCGGTCGCGGCGAGTGCGTCGCGGCCCGACAGCAGGGCGATGACGAGCGCGCAGGCATAGTTTACGAGGATGGCTTGGGGAATGTAGATTTTCTTGACGTTGAAAAACTTCAGCGCCAGCATGATAAGCGACATCGCCGCAATGGCGAGGAGCAGGTATTGCATGTTCGTTCGCGAATTGGTGCGGTTTCCGTGAAGCAGGCATCGTACCTCTACGGCGGAAACGCTTGGTTTTTTCCGGATAAAGATACGGCAAAATTTCGGATGCACGCTCTTCAATGGTGCGTTCGTCCGAACGTGTGTCGGGCGGTTCGCGCTCCGGACGGTCGGTACGTGCGATATAGCCGCATGCGTGCGACGGTACTGCAGGTCGGCCGTGCGCAGGGGAATGCGCCTTCGCCGTCGGGAACCTTGGCGGCTCTGTGCCGTGAAAGGTGCTGCGGGGCGTGACGTAGTGTCCGGAGGAGGAAGATATGCCGTTCTGTCCGGTCAGTCCGTCTGCATGCCGCGGGTTGTCGGGGCCTGTGCTACCGTACTGCGGCCTGTCGTTCGTGATTCGTGCGGGCTTTCTTCAGCGCTGCGGCAGGGGCATGCGGATGCGGGAGAACGGGCGGGCAGGGGCGCAAAGTTCCGCGCCCCTGCCCGTCGGGAAAGCGTATCGTTTACGCCTGTTTCGTTCCGGTCACGAAGCGGTTGGCCCGTGCGGCTGCTGCGTGGATGTTCGGACAGATATTTTCTTCGCCTATCATCCGGTCGATTCCCGCTTTGAGCAGCGTCTCCCGGACCGAAGGGTTCACACCGGAGAGGATGACTTCGATGCCCTCCTTGTGCGAAGCGCGGATGAGGTTGCCGAGGTTGTGCAGGCCGGTCGAGTCGATGAAGGGAACCTTGCGCATGCGAATGATGCGGACCTTCGATTTTTCGCCTATGGTGTGCATCACGTCGTCGAACTTGCTTGCGACGCCGAAGAAGAACGGCCCGTCGATTTCGTACACTTCGACACCCTTGGCGACTTCCACCTTGTCGTCGCGGTGGTTGCTCTCCGCATCGGCCGTCATGTCTATCTGGTTGCGGATGACCGATATGTTGGTGCTTTCCATGATGCGCCGCATGAAGAGGACTACGGCCATCAGCAGGCCGGCGGCGATGGCGATGGTCAGGTCGAATACGACGGTGAGCAGCAGGGTGGTGAACAGAACGGCGATGTCGGCCTTCGGATTCTTCATCATGCCGCGTATCGTGCGCCATTCGCTCATGTTGTAGGCGACGATGACGAGTACGCCCGCCAGACAGGCCATCGGAATGTGCCGGGTGAGCGGCGAGAGGAAGAGCAGGATGAGCAGCAGCACGACGGCATGGACGATGCCGGCTACCGGTGTGCGGCCGCCGTTGTTGATGTTGGTCATCGTGCGGGCGATGGCTCCCGTCACCGGGATGCCGCCGAAGAACGGTACGACGATGTTTGCGGCGCCCTGCGCGATGAGTTCCGTGTTGGAGTTGTGGCGGTCGCCCGTGACGCCGTCGGCCACCGTGGCCGAGAGCAGCGATTCGATGGCGCCGAGCATCGCGATGGTAAAGGCCGGCGGAAGCAGGCCCCGGATGGTTTCGAGGCTGAACGAGAATCCGGCCGGGGCCGGTATGGAGGGGTCGATGCTGTACCGGTCGCCGATGGTTTCGATGGCCTCCACGCCGCAGTAGCGTTCCAGCAGGTAGGAGGCGACGGTGACGAGGATGATGGCCGCGAGCGAACCGGGTATGCGGCGCGACACTTTTGGCGTGAGCAGGATGATGAGGATGCTGACGATGCCGATGCCGAGCGCCCAGAGGTTCGTGGTGTCGAAGTGCTGGAAATAGACGCCCCATTTGCCGATGAAGTCATCGGGAACGGCCCCTTCGATTTGCAGGCCGAAGAGGTCTTTGATTTGCGTGGAGAAGATGGTCAGCGCGATGCCGGCGGTGAAGCCCACGATGATGGGATAGGGAATGAACTTGATGACCACGCCGAGTTTGAACAGCCCCAGCAGGACGAGGATGATGCCGGCCATGACGGTGGCGATGGCGAGCCCTTCGATGCCGTACTGGCCGATGATGCCGGCGACGATGACGATGAATGCTCCGGTCGGGCCTCCTATTTGGACGCTGCTCCCGCCCAGCAGCGACACGATGAAGCCGCCGATGATGGCGGTGATGAGTCCTTTTTCGGGCGTCACTCCGCTGGCGATGCCGAATGCGATGGCCAGCGGTAGGGCGACGATGCCGACGATGATGCCGGCCATCAGGTCGGCGGCGAATTTCCGGCGGTCGTAGTTTCTGAGCGCCGCGAAAAGTTTGGGATGAAAGTCGATGGTGTTTTTCACAATCGTGGATAGTTTTTCGGGGTTAGTCGATAAAAGCGGCGCAAAGATAGGAATTATTTCATGCGGAAGGCATGGAAACGAATTTTGTAGGGCGGGCATCCGAAAGTTGCGGAAGCCCGGAAACATGCGGGAAACCGGACATCGTCCGCAGCGGGACGGGACTGCGGCACTTCCGATACGGATTGCCGCAGTCCGGCAGTTTCCATGCTGCAATCCGTTAGGAAAGGAATAGACGGACAGAGGGGACCGGGTTCGGTGTATGTGACGCGGGGACAGTGGAAAGGGGCGCGTATGGCGCGGGGAACGCGCTTCATCGCTTGAGGCATCGGGAAATGGCGGCGGAACAATTACCGAACCGTATTGCCGGAATGCGGTTTGTGCCGGAAGTAGGTGCATGTGCATCCGGGGATGGGGCCGGCCGGAGCGTCATGCGGTCGCTTTGCCCGGCAGTGGTGCGGATTGCCTGCGGCGACGGGTAGTAAGGGCGTACCGGGTGAATGCCGGCGGCCCGCATTGCGTGAGCTGCATGAACCGGGGGCTGAACCGTCCGTACAGCCGGCGGCCCATAATGCGTGCCGGTATCCGTCGTGCTGGTGAGGGCGGGTGTTGCGCGGCCTGGGGAATAACGGGGGCAGCAGGTGCGTGCCTGGAGCAATAAAGACAGTACCTCCGTATCGTTCCGAAATAGGGCGGCGATTCCGTGCCGTTCGGGAGTACCGCCATGCGACTCCGTGTGGTGCTGTTGTCTGTACGCATGCAGGTAGCAGCGGTACCGGGAGGCGGCGTCTGTGCAGGCGGATTATTTCACCACTTCGCCCCGGACGAACACGACGGCAGGGCGGCCGCTTCCCGTATTGGAGTATATCTTCACGTTGTTGTTGAAGGGGCCCGTTTCGTTTTTCGGAGTGTAGGTGATTTCCAGCGTTCCCGATTCGCCGGGCATGACGGGTTTGCGCGGGTAACTTACCGAAAGGCACGTACAGCTCTGTTCGGTGCGGGTGATGACGAGCGGAGCCGAACCGGTATTGGTAAAGGTGAATGCGGCTGTCCGGGCCTCGCCCCTGAAATGGAGCGTTCCGAAATCGTGTTCCTGCCGGTCGAAAGTGAGTTCCGGTGCCTGTTCCTGTCTTGTCTGTGCCGCGATGTGCACCGGGGACTGTTGTCCGGCGGCCGGTGCCGTTATGCCGAGTACGATGGCCGCAGCGATGATGATACGATACATGGTATGCCGTGGTTTTATGAATCCGTTACCGGCTCCTCGACGGAGCCCTGCCTGTGGTCTGCCCCGGAGCGTTCCCGCTACCGTACCGTTCGGCGTATCCTTTCTGCGGAAGCCGGGGCTTTTCTGCACGAGGCGCTTGCCGTGCGTGTTACCGGAGGCGGAATTCGTAGGTAATCGTACCGGTCTGTACGGCGTTAGCCTCGCTTGCGGTGAAGCGTGCCTGTCGGGCCGCCTTCAGTGCGGCATCGAGCAGCCGGGCATCTTGTGTGGTCGAACCCTGCGGTTTGAATGCAGCACTCTGGACGCGGCCCGCGGCATCGACCGTTATTTCGACGATGACGATGCCCTGTGCGTCGTTGGATTCGTAGGCCGGTGTCGGGAGACTCCCTATCGCGCGGCGGCCCTTCAGGTCGAAGGAGATGCCTTCCGTGCCGGTTCCGGTGCCTGCGCTGCTACCGTCGCCGCCCGACTCGTGGCCGCGGTTTCCGGCGGCGTTTGTCCCCGAACCTTGCGATGTCGCCTCCGATGTCGTACTGCGACCGGGAAACAGTGCCCGGCGGTTTACCTGGCGCGGCTGTTCGGCCGAAGCATTCGCCCGTTCCTGCTGCCGTTCGCCCGTCGTGAGTACCGGGGCCTGTTCGTGTTCCTGCGTCAGGTATTCTTCGTGCGATTCCGCTGGCGGAGTGTACGTTTCTTCAGCCTGCGACAGGGCCACGTTCTGTGTACCGCTCCCGTCGGTATCGTCGCCGAAATCGATGAGGATTCCTTCGCTGTGCGTTTCGCAGTCGGTATGGAACGACACGAGCAGGCTCACCGCGAGGAATGCGGCGAGGTAACAGGCTGCGGCTGCCAGACCGGCACGCCGGCCCCTGCGGTTGTCGTCTGGAGCATAATAGTACATCGCTCTGGCGTTAATTCGGACTGGTGGCGAGGATGAGCGTCCATTTGTTGTCCTTGGCTATGTTCATCACTTTCACCACGTTGTCTATGGGTACGCTTTTGTCGGCATGCAGCGATACGGTGGGCTGTTCGGCTCCTTCCATCCGTGTGCGCAGGATTGTTTCCAGTTCGTCGAACTGTACGGGAACCGTTTCCACGTAGTATTGCAGGTCGGAGGTGATGGAAACCGTGGTGTACGGTTTCTCCTTTATCTGGTTGTTGCTCGTGGGCAGCGTCAGCTTCAGTGCGTTGGGGTTGATGAGCGTCGTGGCTATGAGCATGAACACCAGCAACAGGAACATCAGGTCGGTCATCGAAGCCGAGCTGAACGCCGAGTTTACCTTGGAGCCTCTTCTGATAGCCATGACGTTATTTCTTGTCTACCGGTTGGTTGAGAATATCCATGAACGCGATGGAGTTGGCCTCCATCTGGAAGACGAGTTTCTCGATGCGTGCGATAAGGTAGTTGTAGCCGAAGTAGGCCGGGATGCCCACGATGAGGCCGCCCACGGTCGTAATCATGGCCACATACATGCCTTCGGAGAGGATGCTCATGTCCACCGCTCCGCCGGCCATGGACATGTTCATGAAGGCCTGTACCAGACCGATGACCGTACCGAGGAAACCAATCATCGGTGCGCCGCCCGATATGGTGGCGAGGGCCGGGAGGCCGTTTTCGAGTTTGGAGACTTCGAGGTTGGCCACGTTCTCGATTGCGTTCTGTACGTCGGCCATGGGCCGCCCGATGCGCTCGATACCCTTGTCAATCATCCGGGCGATGGGCGTGTCGGTCGATTTGCAGAGGTTCACGGCCGCGTCCATCCGGCCTTCGTAGATGAAGTCCCGTATCTTGTTCATGAAGTTCTGGTCGATTTTCGAGGCTTTGCGGATGGCGATGAACCGTTCCACGAAAATATATACGGCCAGGGCGCCCAGTACCAGCAATACCCACATCAACCATCCTCCGGCGAGGAACAGTTCCCCGAAGCCCATCGTTTCGGGTTGTTCGGCGGCGAGGGCGGCCGGTGCGGCCGCTTGCAGAAATAGCGTCATAATCGTCAGTCAGTTAAAGTTTATTATGTTATCGTTTTTTGTTTTCTTCGTTC
>DXFY01000017.1 GCA_019114205.1 Candidatus Tidjanibacter gallistercoris
ATTACGGTACTGCGTTCGGCTCCGGTTTCGTTGTCTTCTACGGTAACGGTCAGCGTCCGGTCGTCGGTGCGCTCCACTTTTACCCATGTGGCACCCGGCGTCGCTTCCCACGTCGCGGGCGATGCCTTGACCGTGATTGCGAGCGACTGGCTGCCCTCTCCGAGGAACGAGCACGATACCTGGCTCAGGTTCACATACTGGTAGCTTTCCTCCGTTTTGGTGCAGCCGGCGAATGCGGCTGCGACGAAAAATGCGAAAATACCTTTCAGGAATAAATTCTTTTTCATTGCTTAGATTATTATATTTTTAGGTCATTAATAAAAAGCCCCTTTGCAGGTTCTCCAAAAGTAATAATTAAATAAATATTAATTATATAACGTCTAAAAATTTGCATATTAATTCTTTATGCAATGTTAATACAACAGCTGTGCAGATTTTTCACCGCACAGCGACTGCCGCACGTAATATCCGAAACATATTCTCGCTTTATATTACAAACGAAAACATATAATCACGGAGCCGACCATATTTAACACAAGATACGGGTGTGCACCGCCGGACCGAAAAATAAGGCGACGCCCTCACGCGTTAGAAAAACGGAGATGATGGTATCTTTGTACAGCAGATTACCGCGACATGGCCGACAACGAACAGCATACGTTATCCGTAAGGGAACAGGTGGCCCTGCTCCCCACAACTCCCGGCGTCTACCAGTTTCTGAACAGGGCGGGGGAGATTATCTATGTCGGCAAGGCCAAAAACCTCCGCAAGCGGGTGTCGTCCTACTTCATGGAATCGCGCGAACACGCGCCGAAGATTCGGGTGATGGTACGGCAAATCGCCGCGCTCCGACACATCGACGTACCCACCGAACAGGATGCGCTGCTGCTCGAAAACTCGCTCATCAAAACCTTGCAGCCCCGTTACAACACGATGCTCAAGGACGACAAGACCTATCCGTGGATTGTGGTGCGCAACGAACCCTTTCCGCGCGTGATGTCCACCCGGCGGCTCGTGCGCGACGGTTCGCAGTATTTCGGCCCCTATTCCTCGGTAATGGTACAGAAGAACATGCTCGACCTGATACACGGCATTTACCAGCTCCGCACCTGTTCGCTGAACCTCTCGCCGGAGGCGATAGCGCGCGGGAAGTACGGCGTCTGCCTGCAATACCACATCGGCAACTGCAAGGGGCCGTGCGCCGGACGCCAGAGTACCGAAGATTATGCGGCCGACATCGAAAGGATTAAGAAAACCCTGCGGGGCGACCTGCGCTCCACGCGCGAGTTCCTGCACCGGCAGATGACGGAAGCCGCGGCGGAACTGAATTTCGAAGCCGCCGCACACTACAAGAACCGGCTGGCGCTGCTGGACAACTACGAAAGCCGGTCGGTCATCGTGAGTCCGACCCTGCGCCGGGTGGACGTATTCTCGCTCCTGACGGACGAAGCGGACGGAACGGCCTACTGCAACTACGTGAAGGTGGCCGACGGGACGGTAGTGAACAGTTTCACGGTGCAGCTCTCCGTGGGTGCCGGTGCCGACGAAAAGGAGCTGCTCTCGCGGGCCATCTCCGACATCAGCGAAAAGCTGTCGGGCACGCTCGCCCGCGAAGTCATCGTTCCGCTGCTGCCGGAAGCGGGGCTGTTCGGGGAGGTGAAGTTCACCGTGCCCACACGCGGCGACCGGCTGAAGCTGCTCGAATTCTCGCAGCGGAGCGCACGCCTCTACCGTCTGGAAAAGCTCAAAAACCTCGAAATCAAAAACCCGGAGAAGCATACCGACCGGCTGATGGAAGCCATGCGCAAGGCGTTGCACATGGACGTGCAGCCGCGACACATCGAATGCTTCGACAACTCCAACCTCCAAGGCACCTATCCCGTGGCCTCGTGCGTGGTTTTCCGCGACGGGAAACCCTCCCGCAAGGAGTACCGTCGCTTCAACGTCAAAACCGTCGTGGGGCCCGACGACTTCGCCTCCATGCGCGAAATCGTCGGCAGACGCTACGGAAGGCTGCTCGCCGAAGGGGGCGAGCTGCCCGACCTGATTGTCGTGGACGGAGGCAAAGGGCAGCTCAGCGCAGCCTACGGCGTGCTCTGCGAACTGGGACTGGAAAGCCGCATCGCCATCATCGGCCTGGCCAAGCGCATCGAGGAGGTCTTCTTCCCGAACGACCCGATGCCCTATTACCTCGACCGGACAGGCGAACCGCTGAAGGTCATCATGCACCTGCGCGACGAGGCGCACCGTTTCGGCATCACCTTCCACCGCAACAAACGCTCGGCGGGTTTCGTGCGCACCCAGCTCGAAGAAATCGAAGGGATAGGCAACAAGACCGCCGACCTACTGCTGCGCCGGTTCCGCAGCGTGGCCAAAATCCGGGAGGCGGACGAACGTACCCTTGCCGAAGCGGTCGGCGCGGCGAAAGCCCGCAAGGTCTACCTCCATTTCCACCGGGACGAAGACCGGGACGAAGCGGACGGCACAGCCGGTACGGCAGCGGTGCCCGATACGGAAAGCCTATCGAACCATAACAACTAATTATGGTCTTTTAAATGTTATTCCCGGCATATTGTCTATCTTTGCAGACCAAGCAAATACATCATCATGAGCATCGAAAGAGTTAAATGCCTCATCATGGGCAGCGGCCCCGCAGGATACACGGCCGCAATATACACGGGACGGGCGAACCTCAACCCCGTACTGTACGAAGGAATGCTGTCCGGCGGCCAGCTCACCACGACGACCGAAATCGAAAACTTCCCCGGCTACCCGGAAGGCGTCATGGGCACGCAGCTCATGGAAGACCTCCGCAAGCAGGCCGAACGCTTCGGCGTGGAAATACGCCGGGGCATCGTCACCGATGTCAATCTGGAGGCTTATCCCTTCATTCTGACCGTGGACGGCGACCGCACCGTCGAAGCCGAATCGCTCATCGTGGCTACCGGCGCTTCGGCCAAATACCTCGGACTGCCTTCCGAAAACAAGTTCAAGGGAATGGGCGTGAGCGCATGCGCCACCTGCGACGGATTCTTCTACCGCGGACAGGACGTCGCCGTGGTGGGCGGCGGCGACACGGCGGCCGAAGAGGCGAGCTACCTGGCCAACATCTGCAACAAGGTCTACATGATTGTGCGCCGCAATGAACTCCGGGCATGCCACGTCATGCAGAAACGGGTAAAGGAAAACCCGAAAATCGAAATCCTGTTCGAGTACCAGACCAAGGAAGTGCTGGGCGACGACAACGGCGTGAACGGCGTCATCGTGGTGAACCCCAAAGGAGAAGAACGGCGCCTCGACATCACGGGCTTTTTCCTGGCCATCGGGCACAAACCCAATACCGACCTGTTCCGCGGCAAGCTCGACCTCAATCCCGAAGGGTATATCGTAACGCGCGGCAATACGAGCCACACGAGCGTGAACGGCGTATTCGCTGCGGGCGACGTGCGCGACCCGCGCTACCGGCAGGCAATCGTCGCCGCCGGCAGCGGCTGCATGGCGGCTATGGACTGCGAGAAATACCTCATGCTCGGCGGCGACATCTGACGTTTTCCGGCGCAAACCGTGCGGGGATTCCGGACAGCTGTCGCTCCTCCGCGCCACTATTCTGCGGGCGTGTGCGGCATCGCACACGCCCGCTGTCGGTTATCCGACCGTTGAAGGGCCGGCGGAATGCGGTCTGCCGACCGCCGCGGTACCCTGCCGGACGGACACGACGGGTACGCGCACGGCACCCGCGGAACGCACCGGAAACATGCCGCATGCATGCTGCCGGCGAATCGGGACAGTCTCGCTTCCCGGCATGAAGAAAAGATTCCCTCAATCCCGAAAAACGAATGATACCGAACATAGACGACATACTCGCAATCGATTCCGAAGAAGCGTTCGCACGGGCGGCGATGGAAGTTTTCGCCTTTCAGGCGGAACAGTGCGCCCCCTACCGCGACTTTCTCGACGCCGCAGGCATCGCGCCCGACGGGGTATCGTCTCCGGCGGAGATTCCCCACATGCCGATAGAAATCTTCAAGAGCCGCAAGGTATACTGTGCGGAGCGGGAACCGGAAACGGTCTTCACCAGCAGCACCACGGGCGGCGATACGCCTTCGAGACACTATGTGGTACATACCGAGCATTATCGGCGCACGCTCCGCAAAGCCTTTTCGTGTTTCTACGGCGCTCCGGAGTCGTGGTCGTTCTATGCACTGCTGCCGTGTTATCTGGAACGCGGGGGCTCGTCGCTCGTCTGGATGGCCGACGAACTGATAAAGAGCGGCGGGGGAGGCTTCTTTCTCGACGAATACGAACGACTGCTCGAATGCATGGCGGCGGACAGCCGTCCCAAAATCCTGCTGGGCGTGAGCTACGCGCTGCTCGACCTGGCCGAGCGGTATGCCCCCCGGCTGCGGAATACGGTCGTGATGGAAACGGGCGGAATGAAGGGACGCCGGACGGAACTGCCCAAAGAGGAGCTCCACCGGATTCTGTGCGCTGCATTCGGTACCGAAGTCATCCATTCCGAGTACGGCATGGCGGAACTCACCTCGCAGGCCTATTCCGCCGGAGGCGGCATTTTCCGCTGCCCGCCGTGGATGCGCGTCGGTGTCCGCGACTTCAACGACCCGTTCGAGACGATGGCCCCCGGCCGTCGGGGAGGCATCAACATCACCGACCTGGCGAACCTCCACTCCTGCGCATTCATCGAAACGCAGGATGCGGGAGTCGCATACTCCGACGGTTCGTTCTCCGTTCTCGGACGTATGGACCGGACACAGACGCGGGGCTGCAACCTGATGGTGGACTGATGCCCGCACCCATCGCCTTCGGCGTATCGGAAACGGTGCCGCAGGATGCCGCCGGCGCACGGAACGAACGGCCCGACCGGGCCCCGCAAAGAAAAATCATGTAATTTTGGAACGGACTCCCGGCAGCCCGCAGCCGGGAGCAACCGAAAACGGAGAAACCGCACACATGGGAAAAAACAGGAAAAAACGACAGAACGGCAATTACGACATCCGACAGGCGCAGCACGAGCCCGTCATCGGGCGCATGCCCCTTGAGGGAGGATGCCGGCTGATAATGGTATATGTGGAAGGATACGAAGACGTCGCGTTCTGGCGCGGGGTGTTCGACGATTACGAATCGGACGAATTCATGTTCGAGATATCCGTACCGCTGCGGGAAGACCTCGCCAAAGGGAAGAAAGTGGTGCTCCGCCTGGCCGAAGACCCGGATGTCCGCGATACGCTGTTCTGCGTCGACAGCGACTTCGATTACCTTTTCGCCGACCAGACGCCTGCATCGAAAGAGATAAACAGCACGCCGCACATCTTCCACACCTATGCCTACGCCACGGAGAACTACCTCTGTTACGCTCCCTCGCTGCACAACATCTGCGTGAAGGCGACCAAGAACGATACGCAGATATTCGATTTCGAGAAATTCTTCGAGGACTATTCGCGCACCATCTATCCGCTGTTCCTCTGGTATGCCTACTCGGCACAGATGGCCACGCCGCATGTCTTTCCCCTCATCGAATTCAAAAGCAGCGTCAAGCTGAACTACCTCGAAGTCGAAAACAACGGCGCCGACACGCTCGCATGGCTCGAACGCCAGGTACAGCGGAGGCTGCACAGCCTCCGAAGCCAATATCCGGACATCGAAAGCCGGTTCCCCGCCTTCATCGGGATGCTCCGGCGGCGCGGCGTAACACCCGAAAACACCTACCTCTTCATGCAGGGGCACACGCTGATGGATAACGTCGTGATGCCGGTACTGGAAGCCGTCTGCGACAAACTGCGCTACATGTCCATCGCGCGTATCAACGGCTCCAACCGCCGGGGGGCGGCGCTCGCCAACGAACAGAGCAACTACAACAACGCCCTTCAGGATGTACGCAACGCTTTGTCGTTCAATGAAAACTACAAAGACTGTTTCCTGTACGGAAAGCTGAAGCACGACATCGAGGAATACCTGAACGCCTTGCGCCGGGCCGAACCGGATTACGATTGCCGCAGCAGAAAAGGCCGACCGCGCACCGTTCCTTCCGCAGCGGAAAAGACACACGCAATAGCTCCCGAACGGCCCGCCGGAAAATAACCGGTGCCGAACGGGCGGACAGGTGCGGCCCGCAATCCGCGGGCTGAAATACACGTCCGGAGATGATATGCCGTCTCCTATCCTAATCCTTGCTGTATTTCGCAGCCCATTCGAGTATCTCTTCGCTGCGCACGTGTACGCCGTATTTGCGGGCCTTGATGAGGATGCGGTGCGCAAGAAGCGCTTTCTTGTCCTCCGGTGCGTAGCGGAAATAAGCCTCTGCCGCCCGGACATGGGGTGCGTCGGGCATCGGAAATTCGCAGGTTTCCGGTATCCCGAAATCCGTGGAACGGAGTTTCCGCCGGTCGCTGGCCAGCAGTCTGTGGGAATTGTTTTTATCGTATACCATAGTTTCGTGTTTATTAGATTTCCCGTCAGGGGAAATAAGGAGCGCCCGTACTGCCGGGACGAACCCGAACCATACAGGCGCCCCTCCGAAATTCCGGGCTTCCGCCGCAAACGGGCCCGTTCAGAACAAGAGACTATTTCTTGTCCATCTTGTTGTCGATGTCACGACGGGTATGGTCGTAGGCTTCGTCCATCTTGTTGCCCATGCGATGGCCCTGTTCCTGCATGCGGTCCTTCATCTGGTGGAAACTTTCATCGGCACGGTTTTTCCATTCCTGTCCCTTTTCCTCCATGCGGTTCTCGGCATGCTGCACTTTTTCGCCGGCGACATGCCCTGCATGACGCGTCTTGTCGGCCAGTTCGTCGGCCGTCTTCTCGACCTTGTCATGAAGGCCGTTCTTCATCTTGTTTTCCATAATCATGTGTTTTTAAGTGATACAATTTCCGCCCGTGCACACGGGGGCGGTCCGTATAGAAAGGTCAGGCCCTCTTCCGTCTGGTGAACAGTCCCACAATCAGCAGCAGGACGACAGCTCCGGCCACCGAAGTGAGCAGACTGCCCAGCATGTTCGTGCTGGCGATGCCCATCAGACGGAAAAGCCATCCGCCCAAAACTCCGCCCAGCATGCCGATGACGAGATTGAGCAGCAGACCCGAACCGGTGCCCTTCACAATCAGGCTGGCTACATAACCCGAAGCCAGGCCGATAAGAATATACCACAGCCAATACATGGTAAAAAGTTTTAGTGATTCCGAATATGTTGTCTGTCAGTTGGGGGGTCCCGCCGCAGCAGTGCGCGGCGCTACGGTATGAAGACGACGCAATAGTTGTGCCAACTCCGACAGCGGCCGTCCGCCCGCCGCAAAGCAATATGGCCGGCAACGGAACATAGCTTCGCTCCGGTATGCTGCCCGGCCGATACGGGAACATTCCGATAAATATATTTGCTATATTTGCTTCAACCGAAGCGTTGTGCATATACCGGACCGACACCCGATTCGCGTTTTCGGTACGCAGCGAATACGACACCTTATTCGTCCGGAACAGCGCGGAGGCACCAGAGCGCACCGGAGCGCTGACCGTCTGCGGAAAAAGCCGTGGACGGCATACGTTTTGAAGACTGACAAACCGACTCTATGAATGCTGTAAAGAAGTCATACAGAATAAACGTCGCACTGAGCCTGTCCAACGTGAATGCAGACTTCCTGCAACTCATCCTCTGCATGATGGTCAGCCACTACATCATCGGCAATCCGCTTTACGGCGGAGCCCTCTTCCTGTTCGCCAACATCTGGACGCTCTACTTCGAGGGCAACCTGAGGCGTATCTCCTCCGGAACGGCACACCGGCAGACCAACCTCGTGATGTGGCTGCTGCTCTCCGCCTCGGTCTTCGCCGGCCTGGCGCTGGTGTTTCTCTTCCCGGTCGTCACCCGCACGCCCGGCGCCAACTTCGTCTCGTTCTTCGTACTGCTCATCGCCGCACGCAGTATCCTCACGTGGAAGGTAAACAACGCGCTCAGCAAGCCCGGCCTCGCACGCCGGGTATACAAGGGACTGTTCCAGGTACTCTTCTTCATCCCCTGCCTCGCATTCGCGTGGATTATCGACGAAGAACCGGTCATGTGGCTGACGCTCGTGGGATACGCCCTGACCGGCTTCCTGCTCTCCTACCGGAGCAGTACGCTGGCCTCGCTCACCAAATACATCGACAATACGCGCCGCGACAAACTGCGCGACATCTTCTCCTACCGCGTATTTTCCAACATGTCCCTCTATGCCCAGATAGCCCTGAGTCTCGGCGTACTCATGTACGTTTGTTACGTCAGCTTCAGCACCCCGTTCTTCTCGTCCGACACGTACGTTTATATGGGCGTCTGGATTGTGGCCGTCCTGCTTTTCTCGGAACTGTTCACCCGAATGGTGAACCGCCGCGGATGGGTACTGAGCCTCAACATCTTCATCGTGGGCGCCGCCATGTGGATAGCCGGTTCGCTGATGATGTTCGGCTTCAGGGGACTGTGGGGCTCGACGGTCTGGGCGGGGCTGTGGGGCTTCGGCCTGGCCTGCATCACCTCGGTACTCAACCGTTACAACGGCGATTTCAAAATGGTGGCACGCATAGCAGGACGCAAGGTGAGCGACCGCGACCTGTATTTCCGTTCGCTGGTCACGCAAATCATCTCCGTCATTTTCTCCAATGCCATCATGCTGTGCGTGGTCACGATATGGGTGTTCGTCGTGCCGGGCGCCCGTGCTCCGGAAGTACCGGCACTGTTCCGCAGCACGATGGTACAGCTTCCCGTACTGTTCATGCTGGTCAGCGTCTTCTTCGCGTTGCGGCAGCCGCTCGACGAACGCAGCCGCCAGAAACTGCTGAACTACACCAGGGGGACGAACAACAACATCCCCACCAAACAGAACCTGCGCAGCAATCTGGTAGACAGGAAAAAGGTGAAGTTCGGGGTAAAGATTCTGGCATTCGTCGTAAAACCCTTCCTGCATCTCAGGGTTTCGGGAAAGGAACACATGGATATGGCGAACTTCCCCTCGGTCTTCGTCTGCAACCACGGTATCATCTACGGGCCCGTCGCGGCGGTAATCTATCTGCCTACCTATTTCCGCCCCTGGATAGACCGGAAAATGGTGGACAGGAACCTCGCCGCGAAAGAGATGTACGGACGCTTCATCTACCGGATACCGCTCCTCCCTGCAAAGGCCGGAATGCGCCTGGCCCGCCTGCTGGCCGGTCCGGTGACCTGGGCGCTGAACTCCTTCAATCCGATACCGGTGGAAAAGAACAGCCTGCGCAACGTGATGTCCACTTTCGACGATACGGTGAAAGTCCTCACCGAAGGGGACAACGTGCTGATATTCCCCGAAAGGCCGCGCAGGGTCAAACGCGGCAACAAGATGACGGTGGAACACCTGACCGATTCGGTGGGACGCCTGTTCACGGGATTCGCCAACATAGGCCGGCTTTATTACGACACCACCGGCGAACGCCTGCGCTTCTACCCCATCTATGCAAGCCGGAAAAACCATACTTTCAGCATAGGGGAACCCGTGGTGTTCAATCCCGACAACGACCCGCACGACGAAAAACAACGGATAACCGGCCTGCTGCACGACCGGATGCTGGAACTCGCACAGCGATGCGGCCCGCACCGCGGAAAATCGGAAACCGCCGCCCTCCGCAGGGGGCGCCAAAATAATAAGCCATGAAGAAAATCATCGCAGCGACCGCGGCCCTGTTACTGGCCGCAGGCGTTTCGTGGGGACAAAACCCCGCCATGACACGATTCCTCGAACAGCTCGAAGCGGCCGGCAGCCGCATGACGGAGGCGATGAATGCCGACAACCGGGAGGAGATGGAAAGCATCTTCACGGAAATCGTCGTACTGTACGAACAGCAGCCCGGCGACGTGAAAGCCACGGCCGCCCCCATCATGGGCGGCGTATGGTACAATCTGGCGTGCCTCAGGTCGCTGAAAGGCGACACCGACGGAGCCGTGGAAGCCTTCGCGCAGGCGGTGGCATACGGCTGGAACGACTATGCCTATACGATGAACGACCCCGATCTGGAAACGGTCCGGCGCGACGCACGCTTCATACGACTTGCGGAAAGCATCCGCTGAACGGCATCCGGAATGTCCGCTGCACCCGCTCCCGCGAGGGTGCGGCGCGACGAACCGGAACCGCTTAAAATGTTGCTGCATGGTGATTATGTCAGGAATTATTGCTATTTTTGCGGGCAACAAAATCCCGATACCATGTCATTTATCGATGAAAGAGTACTTACGGAGGGACTGACGTTCGACGATGTCCTTCTGGTGCCTGCCTATTCGGAGGTGTTGCCGCGGGAGGTGGATATAACCACCCGTTTCTCGCGTAATATCATTCTTAACATTCCCATCGTTTCCGCCGCAATGGATACGGTCACCGAGGCCCCGCTCGCCATCGCGCTCGCGCGGGAGGGTGGTATCGGTGTCATACACAAAAATATGCCGGCCGAACAGCAGGCCGCACAGGTACGGAAGGTGAAACGTGCCGAAAACGGCATGATTTACGACCCGGTCACCATTTACAAGGAGAATACCGTGGGCGACGCGCTCCGGCTCATGAAGGAGCACCGCATCGGGGGAATCCCCGTCGTTGCCGCCGACCGGACGCTCATCGGCATCGTCACCAACCGCGACCTTCGCTTCCAGAAGGATACGTCGCGTAAAATCGAAGAGGTCATGACGAAAGAGGGGCTCATCACCACCCACAACCCCGACCTCAAGAATGCCGCCGATATTCTGCTCCGGCACAAGATAGAAAAGCTGCCCGTCGTGGACCGCGCCGGAAAGCTCATCGGCCTCATCACCTACCGCGACATCACCAAGATGAAAGACAACCCCAATGCCTGCAAGGACGACAAGGGACGCCTGAGGGTGGCCGCAGGCGTGGGCGTCACGGCCGACGTACTCGACCGGGTGGCGGCGCTCTATGCCGAAGATGTGGATGCCGTGGTGCTCGACACGGCGCACGGCCATCACATCAACGTGGCGCGGACGCTCCGTACCATCAAGGACGCCTATCCGTCGCTGGACGTCGTGGCGGGCAACATCGCCACGGGCGAGGCGGCACGGGCGCTCGCCGAAGCGGGAGCCGACGGCGTGAAAGTCGGCATCGGTCCCGGTTCGATATGCACCACGCGCGTGGTAGCCGGCGTCGGCGTACCGCAGCTCACCGCCATATACGGCGTAGCGAAAGAGCTCGCGGGCAGCGACATCCCGGTCATCGCCGACGGGGGCCTGCGCTACTCAGGGGATATCGTGAAGGCGCTCGCGGCAGGCGGCGACTGCGTCATGGTGGGGTCGATGCTCGCCGGCACGGAAGAGTCGCCGGGCGAAACCATCATCTACAACGGCAGGAAATTCAAGTCGTACCGCGGCATGGGCTCGGTGGAGGCCATGAACAAAGGGTCGAAAGACCGCTACTTCCAGGGCGAGGAGACCGACACGAACAAGTTCGTGCCGGAGGGTATCGAAGCCCGCGTACCCTACAAGGGATACCTCAGCGAAACGGTTTACCAGCTCATCGGCGGTCTCAAATCGGGCATGGGCTACTGCGGCGCCGCGAACATCGCAGCGCTCCAAAAAGCCCAATTCGTCAAAATCACATCGGCGGGCGTCATAGAGAACCACCCGCACGACGTTACGATAACCCGCGAAGCCCCCAATTATTCCCGCGGGGAATAAGGGGAACCGCCGCCGGAGTACCGGTTGCAGAATGAACCATTCCGACGAACGAGGATTTGTTCCGGGAAACTTCCCGCAGGACAAATCCTCTTCGGATTAAAAACGGAAGGGGGGGAAGAGGAGAGCAGGAGAAGCAGAAGCCGGTAGGTATGCAGTTCATTTCAGTAATAGACAGAATCGCTGATGAGGGAGTAAAC
>DXFY01000018.1 GCA_019114205.1 Candidatus Tidjanibacter gallistercoris
AGAGAGAGGCCGACGGCGAATACTCCTTGAACCCGGAATGCACCGAACCGGGCAAGAAATACTATATCGACGACTACAACAACGGGAAATTCCCCTTCCTGCCGAAGCGCTCAATCAAATACTTATATCTGGCCGTAGGGTACGCCAAAGAGCGTGATACGGCGATTGTCGAGGTGACCGACTTCTCGTTCGAACCCCATGGTATCCGGGGCGGTCTCTATGCATTCTGGGTAATCGCCTTTCATCTCGGACAGGTTATAGAGCTGCATCGCAAATAACATTCAGAGACAGTACCGCAAACAAAACAGGAAACAAGACGGTGTATCACCCCGCTGCCGCCGAACGGTATCCCAGAATCCGGATGCAAAGGCCAATCGCCGACGGACGCTTATTTTTTCACCGCTTCGTGCAACAAAACAGCCCCTCGGCGCATCTTTATTAAAAAGACGTCCGCTCCGACGACGCCGACCGTATGAGAAAACACGCAATCATGAAAAAAGGTACGCTTCTGCGACTCCTGTCGCTGCTGGGATTCTCCGGTATCGCCGCATCTTGCCACATCGGCGAACAATACGCTTTAGGGGAATACGGAACCCCATATGCCCGCTTCACCTTCAAGGGGAAGGTCGTCCGCGCTTCCGACCGGCTGCCGCTGGAAGGCATCCGCATCGTCGTCAACAGTACGGACACGCCCGAACTCAACGATACGACCTATACCGACCGCGACGGACGGTACCTCATGGAGGCAGACCGCATCTTCCCGGACGTCGAGCGGGTGGAACTCCAGGCCGCCGACACGGAAAACGGAGCATTCCGGGAGCTACGCAAATCGTTCCGTATCGACGACGCCGATTATGAGAACGACGGAAAGGGCGGCAGTTGGTACCACGGCCATGTCACCCGAAACGTCGATTTTGAAATGGAAGAACGGAGCGCGGAGACCGGAGGAGAACGGGTGGCGGCCCGTGAAGATTGAAATATCGAAAGGCAATGACTACCTTTGCAGTCGGCTGCACGGTACGCATACCCACAGAAGCCCATCAAAAACCATCATTGGAATGAACGCCAAGTTCCTGCCGAAAATAGCGACCTGCGCATGTATGGCTGCCGCACTGGTCTTCACGGGATGCTCCGCCGCAATGGATGCAGTGCCGGAAAGCGGCGGCAATTTACCCGAAGGGATGGACAAACACCATCCCCTGAACATATCGCTCGACGGCAAGGTAGGCTGGATAAACGACCGCGGAACAGTCGTGCCGGTATACGGCCTGAAGGTAACGATGATAGACGGCGAAGGAGTCCGCACCGATTCCGCACGCACCAATTACAACGGCCGCTTCCTCATCGAACACGAAGCGGTGGCCGTGGGCTACACGTGGGAAAACCGCCACATACAGGTCGAGATTACGGACGACCGAAGCCCGCAGGAACAGGTCGGAACCGCCACCTATGCAACCCGGCGCATTCGGAAAGAAATCAATTCCGCCCCAGGTTACGCGGCAGTCCTCACCATGGACGATATCATCGTGGAACGCATCGAACCTGCAACGGCACCCGAATAAACGATGAAAAACGGAATTGGGCTGCGCAGACGGCTCGCCCTGGACATATTCTCCAAGATAGAGAACGAACGCATCGCCGCCCACCGGCTGCGGACGCTCATGTGGGAATGTACGCTCCGCTGCAACCTCGCGTGCCGTCACTGCGGCAGCGACTGCCGCGCCGACGCCGCGATACCCGACATGCCCGCCGCCGATTTCCTTCGGGTCATCGACTCGATAACGCCGCATGTGAACCCGCACGAAGTGCTCGTCGTCCTCACGGGCGGAGAAGCGCTGCTGCGCCGCGACCTCGAAGACATCGGTCGGGCGCTGTACGACCGCGGCTATCCCTGGGGTCTCGTTACCAACGGTATGCTGCTGGACGAGCGGCGGCTGGAGTCGCTGCTCCGGGCCGGTCTGCATACGGCGACCGTCAGCCTGGACGGAACGGCCCGGACCCACAACGCGATGCGCGGCAACGGACGCAGCTACGAGCGCGCCCTGCATGCGCTCCGGCTGCTGGCCCGCGAACCGGAAATCGTCTACGATGCGGTGACCTGCGCGAGCAGGGACACGTTCGGCACGCTGCCCCTGCTGCGCGATGTGCTCGTAGCGGAAGGCGTAAAACGCTGGCGCATCTTTACCGTATTCCCGGCCGGACGCGGAGCGTCCGACGCCCGCCTGCAGCTGACCGGCGAAGAGTTCCGCAGCCTCATGGAATTCATCCGGGAGACCCGGCGTCAGGGCCGCATCCGGGTCAGCTACGGCTGCGAAGGGTTTCTCGGCAGGTACGAAGGCGAAGTACGCGACACGTTCTATGCCTGCAATGCCGGTGTATCCGTCGCAGGCATCCGGGCGGACGGAGCCATATCGGGCTGTACGAGCATTCGGGCCGGCTATACGCAGGGCAACATATACACCGACGACTTCATGACGATATGGAATGACCGTTTCGGCCCCTACCGCGACCGCGAATGGATGCGCCGCGACGAATGCGCCACATGCCGCGTATTCAGGTACTGCCGCGGAAACGGCATGCACCTGCGCGACGACGAGGGACGGCTGCTCGTATGCCATTACCGGAAACTGCAATCAAGCGAACATGGAATATAAAGTAACCGCACCGGGAACGCTGCTGCCGTTCCTTCTGGAAGCGATGGCCGGCAGGAGCCGCAGCGCCGTCAAATCGTGCCTCACGCACGGTCGTGTCAGCGTAAACGGATGCCGTACCACACGCCACGACACCCCGCTGCGGGCCGGCGACACGGTCGCCGTATCGCAGCAAAAAACCGCCGGAACGCTGCGCCATCCCATGCTGCGCGTCCTTTACGAAGACGAATACCTGATTGTCGCCGACAAGCGCAACGGCCTGCTCTCGGTAGGCACCGACAAGGAGCAGGTCAAAACGGCATTCCGCATACTCAGCGACTATATCAAACGGAATGACCCGGCGGCACGGCTTTTCGTCGTCCACCGGCTCGACCGGGAAACGTCCGGCCTGATTATCTACGCCAAGGACCAGACGACGCAGGAAATGCTGCAACGAAACTGGAAGGATGCGGTGCGCGACCGGCGCTATGCGGCCGTGACGGAAGGCCGCCTGCCGGAGTCCAAAGGAACGATAACTACCCTGCTCCGCGAAGACCGCAGCCGGAAGATGTGGGCCTCCCTGCACGGTACGGGAGAAAAGGCCGTTACCGACTATTCGGTTCTCCGACAGGGAAAGGATTATGCGCTCGTGGAACTGTCGCTCCGCACCGGCAAGAAAAACCAGATTCGGGCACACATGGAATGGATGGGAACCCCCATCGCGGGCGACAGGAAGTACGGAGCCCGCACCAATCCGGCAGGCCGGGTATGCCTGCACGCCTACCAGCTGTGCTTCGTCCATCCCCGGACAGGGGGCCTGCTCGATTTCTCCACCGGCATCCCGCGGCTGTTCGAGGAAACGGTCGTATGACCTTGCCCGTTTCGTACATCAGAACCGCAAAGGAGCATCTCCTTGCAGCCCCGCCCTTTCTTTCGACCGCATGGATTGTGTCATCTTGGGCCCTTTTTCGCAGGCTTTCGCTGGCTCTCAAACAGAAATCAACGACATTCGCAATAAAAAATGGCCGGTTGCTTGGATTGCTTCCGGATAATTTATTATATTTGCACCGCTTTTAAAGCGGGATGTAGCGCAGTCCGGTTAGCGCGCCACGTTCGGGACGTGGAGGTCGAAGGTTCGAATCCTTTCATCCCGACCAACGACCCCGTAAATCGTCGATAGACAACGGTTTGCGGGGTTTGTCGCAGATAGTGCCGGGGGCAGGCCGGGACAAAACGTCCCGACAGGTCCCAGACCGCCTCCCGAATCTCCGGCCAATAAGACCGTTCGGAAGCTTGCGGGACACCGCCGTCGTAGGCAGCGAATCGGACGGATGCACCATCCACTCTTTATTGCCCTCTCCCGGCGACGACGGCTTCGGTCCTCTCCTGCAAAAAAAATTGTATTTATCTGTGTTCATGTATATTATTGCATCTTTAGAAAATTCTTACTACATTTAGGGCGTAAAATAAATGAATAACGACGGTACGGATTCACCCCTTCTTATGCCAGTGCCCCCAACCTGCACATAAGTAATCCGTACCGTTTTTTTATCGGCCCGCACTCCTCGGCAGTTCCGCCCAGCCGAATCCCATTTATCGTCGCACCTAAGCGTTCCGTAAGGACGAACACCGGCCCCTGTTCCCGTCCGGATACTGGGCAAACCGCTGTCTGCCGCCCGTCCGAGGAACCGGTCGGATATCTGTCCCCCATTGCCTGCACCTATACAGACGGAACTGCCTCCCCGCGAACCGCCAGGACCGAATGAACCGCAAACATTCCGTTGTCTTTCTCCTTTGCCGACATCCGTTCAAGGCACATTTTTTGTACCTTGTTCGAACAATCCGGCCGCCCCATCCCGTACGGCAGCGCCACGCCGATATACCGGTACAGGAAAAGGACTGTTCCTGCCGCATTGCGCGATGCAGACAAGCCGGCAACCCGTTCCTCCGAAAGGAACCGATACGCCTCACCTGCCATGAATACGAATAAACTCGCCCAGGCGCTTTTGTCCGCCATCAAGGACCTTCTTTCCTGGATAGGGATTCCACGACAGTCGCTCGACACATGGGACGAAATCCTGTTCCTGATACTCATCGTCCTCATTTCCTTCATCTTCGCCGCAATAGTCCACAAGCTGATACTGCACCTGTCCAAAAGAATACTGAAACGGAAAAACATCGGCTTCCTCAGTTCGCTCATCAAATACGGCGCGCTGCGCAAACTGACGGCCATCATACCGCCGCTTCTCATCTCCGCCTTGCTGCCCTTTGCTTTCGACAGGCACTCCCAGTGGTTCATCATCAGCGACAAAATCAACTGGATATACTTTTGCGTCGCCCTTATTTTCTCCATCAACGCCATACTGAACACCGTAGGCGACACGCTGAAAAACTCGAAGCAACTGCAGAACCGTCCGATGAAGGGTTTCATACAAATCCTTCAGGTCATCTTCACGTGCATCACCGTCATAGTCATCATTTCCATCCTTATCAACAAGTCCCCCTTCAACCTGATTACGGGGCTGGGCGCCTTCACAGCCATACTGATGCTGATATTCAAGGATACCATCCTGGGATTCGTGGGCGGCGTGTTGATTTCCGAAAACGACATGGTACGCATCGGGGACTGGATTGAAATGCCGCAGAACGACGTAAACGGCATCGTGACGGACATCACGCTTACCATCGTCAAGGTACAGAACTTCGACAACACCATCGTCACCATCCCGCCCTATTCGCTGGTATCCGGCTCGTTCATCAACTGGCGGGGCATGAGCGATTCGGGCGGTCGGCGCATCATGCGGGAATATGCGCTGAAGCTCGACTACATCAAACCGTGCACGCCGGAATTCCTCGAAAAGATGAAAGCCTTCGATGCCGACCTCGCACGGTACATCGAAGCGAAGCAACGACAGGCCGCCGCAGGAAAGACGGTCAATACGGACAATCCCGCAGGCCTGGTGAACGGTACCATCGATACGAATGCCGGTCTTTTCCGGGCTTATATGACCCTGTACCTGCAACGCCATCCCTCCATCAGCAAAGACATGCTGCTCATGGTGCGCACGCTGGCTCCCACAGCGAACGGACTTCCGGTACAGATATACTGTTTCTCCTCCAACACCGACTGGCCGAGCTACGAATCCATTCAGGCGGAAATCATGGAACATTTCGTATCCGTACTGCCGGCATTCGACCTCTACCCGTTCCAGAACGCCGATGCCCGCGACTCCATCGTCAGCGGCCTCATCGAATCGGGCAAAATCGACCTTTCCACCATCGACGGCATCCCGTGGCATACCATCCTGCCCGCTAAAGAGAAGAATACCGCAAACGACGATACCGCAGCTCACGCCACGGCACAGCCGGCAAAAGAGTAATGCCCCGGCATTTCATAACCACCCGCCGCCCGAAACAAAAAAATCCTGGGTAAAGGTTTGAAGCTTTACCCAGGATTTCTTTATCATAACGGTCAATGCGACCGTCACGCTGCCGCATTCCCTATTCGCCCGTCTCGAAACGATAGTCGGTCGTTCCGTTCACCGGACACGCTGCCGCATTGGTAGTCACATAGTCATTTGCAGTACCCGTATTCACAAAAGCCACGATATGGCAGTCGTCCGTATATCCCTTCAGGCTAAACGTGTACTCCTTGACCACCTCGGTGTTTTCGGTCAGTTCACCGAGCGATTCTCCGCCGAAAGGAGTGGCGAGCGTCCGGAGCGTATTATCGTGCACATAATTCGTAGTACCGCTCTGTGCCCCTACGATGCCGTCTTCCAGCAACATGACGCCGAGCAGATAGGAACCCGCCTCGCTCGGAGTCACACGTACCGTCACTTTGGCATTGCGACCGGCATCCACGGTAGAGCTGATTGCAATACCCACTTTGGCCCCGTCGGCCTGATACTCCTTGATGGTATTGACGATATCGTTCGAGCTCATCGAAGCTGCTGCGGAACCGGGCCCTTCAGCATCATAATCGAAATAAATCGCCGGTACGACCGATTCGACGAAATACGATGCAAAATCATGATAATCGGCAGGCGTATACTCATCGTTTTTATGCACTGCCACCTGCACCAAACGGTCGGGATAGCTTTCCACCGCAGCATTCAGTACGGGACCGAAAGCCGTACACGGAGAACACCAAGTCCCCGTGAAACGGTACAACAGCACATTTTTGTAGAAATCGCCGAAACCTACATTGATGGGAGCGGACGTAGCGCCTTCGTATTCGGCCTCGAACTGCACTACCTTAGCAGTCCCGTTATAAGAGAAACTGTTCGACTCAAGGTACTCGCCCGTTTCGAGATTCTTAATCTTGGCCTGAGCGGTCACATCCTCGCCTTCGTACATCACCTTGAAAGAAGTGGCATCCGTCCCGTCGGGAACGATACGCGGTTTCGTAGCCGTAAGTACGAGCGGATTGGAAGCTTCGACGGTTACGGCCACTTTAACCGTATTAGAGGTCATGTCTTCATAAGATGCCTTAAATTCGTAATCGCCGGAAGTCGTCGAGGTAAAGGTATGTACACCCTCTTTCCAACGTTCGCCGTTCGTCAGATTTACGATAACCGTCTGGGCGGTCACATCCTGACCGGAATACGTCACCGTAAACGTAGCGACATCCTCTCCGTTATTGACAATGGTTTCCTTGTCCACCTCAAGCACGAGACCGGAAAGCGGTTCGGCCTTGACGGTGACTTTATTGGACTCCACTCCTTCATAGGTAGCTATGAATTCATACGTCCCTTCCTTGTCCGTCGTAAACGCATGGTCAGTTACGGCAGCGCCATCCGTTACGTTCGATATCTCCGCCGTAGCGGTCACATCCTCACCGTCGTACTTGACGGTAAAGGTCACTTTGTCCGTTCCGTCCGAGGTGATTTCGGTGCGGTCGGCCGACAAAACGAGCTTCTTATCGTCTCCTCCCGGAGTAGTAGAAGCCGGTTCAGAGCACGATGCAAATGCCAAAGCCGCCGCACAGATTGCATATCCGAAATACTTGATACTGCTCATAATGAATACGTGATTTGGTTTGTTGACAATGGTTAAAGAACTGCTGAAAAAATACGATACATTTAACGAAAATACATTTTTACAACAACATAATTGTTTTATACAAGGACTGCACCATCAGAGTGGTGCAGTCCCTTGCATATAACTGTTCGCTGCTATTCAAAGCTGTAATCAGCCCAACCGTCGACCGGGAAATCCACAATATTGGATACGCCCCAAGCGTCGCCGGTTTTGGTACATACGTAAACCACTACCGTGCAGTTTTCCGCCTTGTACTCGGAATTGAGCGTAATGGAATACTCTTTGGAAGCCGTCTGGCCCTCGCTCAAAGAACCGAGCGAATCGCCGAAGATGGATTCGCTGAGCGTTTCACGCAGCGTATGGTTGTGTACGTAATTGGCATTGTTGGAACCGGCCTGCTTATGGATGATACCGTTCTCGAGCAACATGACGCCGAGATAGTAATCGTTGGCCGCTGCCGCAGTAACTTCCGCATTGACCTTCAGGGTGCTGCCGTCCACCACTGCATCGGCGGCTATACCTACACCGGCCGCAACTTTTGCAAGTGGCTTGACCTTGGCCAATATTGCCGAAGCGGATTCGGCTCCGGAGGAATATACAGACAAATCCATGTCATAGTAAGTCATCGGCAGTCCCGATACGGTGAAATATGCAGTGATATCTTCTATATTCGCGGGAACCATCGGGTCAGTGTACATGGGGTGGTGAATGGCCACTTCTACCATCCTGTCGGGAAATGCCTCGTTGGCCTTTTCAAGGGCAGTGGCCATCGACACGCAATTCGTACATCCCACGCTCGTAAACTTCATGACCATCACGTTCTTGTGAAAGTTTCCGGAACCTACGCTCAGCGTCTGGGAGGTCTTGTCGTCGTATTCAGCCACGAATTGAACCGTACCGTCAGCAGCCATCGTATAAGTCGTACCGTCGAGGTATTCGCCCGAAGTCACGTTCTTTATCTTCGCGGAAGAGGTCACGTCACTGCCCTTGTCCAGCACGGTGAACGTTGCGGTTTCGCCCGTTTTCAGACGGGCCTTGTCCACCTTGAGACGCAACTCCGCAGCGGGAGCGGCAGTAACCGTCACCTTGACGGTATTGGAAGTCAGATTCCTGTACTTGGCCGTAAATTCGAATTCACCTACATAATTCGGAGAAACGAATTCGTTTTCGCCCTGACCGTATTCTTCATCGAGCGTTACGTTGGTAATGGTCGAGGTAGAAGTCACATCCGTACCCTCATATGTTACGGTAAACGTAGCTTTACCCAATCCGTTGCTGATAATGGATTCGGTATCGACAGTCAGGGACAGGGACGAAACTGCAACAGTCACTTCGTTGGAAGTAACGGTCTCCTGCGTATCGGGGTCGACATAGGTTGCGGTAAATTTGTATTCACCGGTCGCAGTGCTCGTGAAGGTAAAACCTTCTAATTCGGTCTCACCGTTCTTGATAACGGCATCGGTGGTTACATCGATGCTCTTAGCCTCCGTGCCATACTTCACGGTAAACGTTGCCTTGTCACGACCGTCGGCCATGATGGAAGCCTTGTCCACCGAAAGCATCAATGCCTTGTCGGTAGGTGTAGGCCCCTCAGCGGGGGTAGGGTTGCAGGCCGTAAAGAACAGCGCAGCCGTCATCAGCACGAAACTGAGTCTTTTGAAAGCTTTCATAGTTGTGAAAAAAAAATTTTGTATTTAATCGAATAGTTTGTTCCTATCCATCAGAACGAAGTAGTCAGAGAGAGGTTGAAGCCGGTATAGCCGGGCATCTGGCGGCAAACGCCTCCGGAGCAGACGAAACCGGCGCGGTTGCGCCCGTAGGAAAGCGCTATCCTCGTACGGGACTTGGTATAGCTGACACCTACATTATAATAATGTACCTTTTCTTTCTGGTAGTTATACATGTCGCTCACGAATACGCTGAAGACCGGTGCGAAGCTGTATTCGAGCTGTGCGGCCCACCAGTCGCCGTTATTCCTCGAATCGACCAGTTTCTCTTCGCCTTCATACACGAACGGCGCATACAGATATTGCAGTTCTAACCGCAGCGAATGCCGCGTATCGAACTTGTAGAGTCCGTCGAATGCGAATACGTACCTGTTCATGGGAATGGTCGTCCGTTCTTCCCCCATCATCCGCTGGAAAGCGAACAGGAACGTGGTTTTCACCTTCTTGTTCCACTGCTTCTCGAAATCGAAACTCGTATCGAGGTATGCGAAATTCATCGCCGGAGCACCCTCCGGAGCTCCCAGCACATAGAATACATCCGAAGGCTGGTATACGACCGAGGCATTGACATGCAGTTTCGTACCGTACCTGCCACCGAGCTTGCTGCCCCTGTGGATGTTGTAGTATACATCGAGCTGCCCCGAACGTTCCCCTTTGGCCTTCACCTGGAACGGGTCGAGGTTGGCCAGCGAATAGGTATATTGCCTCGTCAGCGCCGGAATGTAGTTCAGTACGTTGCCCGTACCGCTGTACTGCAGTTCATTCGAATCCGTCAGCTTCATCTCCATATGGTCCACGTTACGTCCCGTCAGCGAAATACCCCAGCCGTAACCGCTGTAACCGAGCTCGATTAACTGCGCCCGCCCCTTGTAGGCTACGTTTTCGCCGTCCTGCAAGTAGGCCCCCGGCGACTTGCCGACGAGTTCCAGACGTCCGGAAAAGCCGGCCGCCTCGTACACCATACGGGCCGACCATGCGCTCATGTCCGAACTCAGAATGGACTGGCCTTCATTGTTAACGATATTCAGACGCGCCTGGTCGTACTGCGACAGGTAGCTGCCTTCGAGCGCCAGATACTGCGACTTGAACCCGAACAGGGACGACAGCGCGAGCGTGGCATCGGCACCGCGCAGCCACGAAGGTGCGTATTCCATATAAAGTCTCGGACGGCCGAGCATCGCCCGAATAGCGAACGCATCGCCTATGTTCATTCCTGCCCGCACGCCTTCTACGGAAGTATTCACTCCGAGCGCCCGGTCTTCATAGGCGCGGAAAATAAGGCCGCTGCCGTACTGGTCGTAAAAGTCGCCCACCGTAACGAAGAAATTATCGTCCGTCCAGCTCGCATACTTGTTGGTTATCTTGCCCCCCTGATACTGGTCCGGATAACCGTTGACGACCGGCGCATACAGTTCGCCCTGTATTCCCGCACTGAACTTGCCGAGCGAATAATCCAGCTTCAGGTAGTTGTTCGAACCGATGCGGTCGGTCGGAAACCTGTTGCTGACATCGTATATCTTATCGTCCGGCATGTACCATATCGTATTGGTCTCAAAACTGCCGGAAAGCCGTCCGTAATCGGTCGGCTCCTGAGCGTTGGAAATGCCGGCAGCCATGAAGCCTGCTGCACATAAAAAGCCTGTAATCTTTACGTTAGTAAATCTTTTCATATATTAAGCAATTCTTTATCCCAACAAATTAAGAAAAAAATAATCTGATAAACAAAGAATCGGCGAAAAATCCGGCTTCCGATGCTCATTTCTAATATAAGACGCACGAAGGGGCGAAATTGTTGCATCGGTTTGCCATAATATCGAAAACAGGGATACTTTTTAGGTATCCCTGTTCCGCATGTCCGTGGCTCCGGCACGTCACTGTACATAAAACATCAGTACGCCGAAGGTATTGGCCTGATTCCAGAGCCAGCATTTTTCGCCCTCCTTCTTCCGGATTTCGAGTTCGATGGAGTCGTAATTGTCTACACCGTCGATTCCCTTGCTCCTCACGGTCGCTTTCACTTTTTCACCGACGCTGCCGACGGGGGAATCCAATACCACCTCCACGTACTTCGTACCGTCGTCGGAAACGATTCGGAACGTATTCGTCGTCCGATTGAAATAAAGCTGGTCCTTGGTCTTGTTGAAGGCATACTGGGCTTTGGCCACTTTATATACCCCTTCCGTGGTCTTTTTCTCGAACTCTTTCGGCGTCACGTTGATTCCCGGCTGCGACTGCTTACACCCCGCAAACAGCACGACCGCACATGCCATCGCCGACAACAATATATATTTCAGTCTCATGGTAAATTCGTTTTAATCCTATAGTACATTGACGTATTTCACCAGATACTCGACACCTTCGTCCGTGGTAATCTCGACCATTATCCGGTAATTGTTTCCTGCCGCGAGCTTCACGACCGTACCATCCTGTTCTTCTCCGTTGATGCTCCACTTCTCGGAAGAAATGGCAGAAGATATATTCCGGTAATTCAGCACGATGGCTTCATTCGCCTTATAAGTATCCTCCAGGCCGAGCGTAGGCATCTTCGTCAAGTCGAGCGATTCGGTCGTTACCTCCTGCACATCCAGAGGTTCCTTTTCATCCTCGTAATAAATCGATACGGTATAGGTCGTTTCGGGCTTGAGGCCGGTGAAATGAATGGTTCGCTCCACCGTGGTAACCGACCGGGGCTCGCCGCCCTGCTCCTCGCAGACGACGGTATAATTGTCGTTGAAAGGCGAGACGAACGATACGGTCACATCGAACTGACCGGGCGTGACGACGAGGTCACGAATCGTTCCGCTGACGACCTTTTTCACCTCGAAGGTAACGTTCGTCGCCGCATTCTCCTTGATATTATACAGCTCGAAACCGGTAGTGAAGCCGTCCCACCCGACGAAATAAGGTTCATATCCCGCCGTAAATTCGGTCACATTCTCGGTACCGGGGAAGAACATCTTGCCGAAATTATTGAGCACGCCGTTATTTCGGGACACTTTGGACGCCATCACGAAACGCATGCACTCGTGGTCGCCGTAAGCATTCACCCGATTGGAATAAAGACTCCACAAGTCACTTGCACGCACGCCGCCTACACGATTCTCCGACTTGTCTATATGATAGACCAGCATGCCGGACCCGCTTCCCACGATGGCATAAGAAGAATCGGGGTCTCCGGTTTGCAGATATCTGTCCCATACGCTGAGTGCCCCGTTACGGTATTCGAACACGAAGATTTCACCCTCGTTCATCGATTTTATCATGTAACACTTGTCCTCATAAACCGGTCCGAGCGTATATTCCCCCTCCTCGGTTATTTCGGTCAATTCCGTCCATCCTACCATATAGCGTTCATAGGCAGACAAAGCCGGAGGCACCCGTCCGCCCTTCACATACGACCCGGAAGCCATGAGTGAAAAAACATCGAGGTTGAATCCCGTACCATTCTCGTCATAATCCGTATCGTAAAAATCCGGCCATCCGAGGATATGCCCGAACTCATGACAGAATGTACCGATACCGGCCATTACCGTACCCGAGTTGCCTTTCAGCTCGGAAGTATACGCCGCTGCTTTCAGTACGCCGCCGCCCCATCGGCCGAAACTTTGATTCGGGTCCGTAAAAAACATTCTGGCCGGCCATAAATAGTTCAGCCCCGTCTCGGCCGCATTGTAACCTGAATAGAAAATGAACACGTCCCGCAACTGTCCGTCCACCACATAAGTAGAAAAATCCACGCCATTGGCCTGTGCCAGATTGCAGGCATCTACGATAAACTGGTCTTCCCGACCGGGATAATAAGCTACGGACTGGCTTAATTTGAACGGACCGACCACATCGAAATGCGGATTGAACTTCCCATTGGAGTTCTGCATATAGTAATCGCGCGCACTTCCTTCCGCATTATTTTCCGAATACCCTTCCGAATTAAGCATCCTGTCGAACGCTTCCTGCGGATTGCTGATAGTAAAATCCTGGTCGCTGAACGAAACAAGTATCACGAGCGAACGGAACTCCTCGCCCGAATTGAGCGCCGATGCGGTCGTTCGGCGCAGCAATTCCTCTTCGGATACAGGAGATGCGCCGAATTCCACCCCACGCCCCGTATTGGCGGCGACCGTCGCCGCAGCGACGCCGTACGGTTTGCCCATGGCAACGGAACTCAGCAGGCGCCTCTCCTCGTTCGTCCGGTTCATCGGGTCATGGGCCAGCACCCCGGTCGAAACGAGCTGGGCCCCCTGCAGCCGGGCGTAACAAAGCATGCCATTCTCCGACACGAGGTTGTACCCGTCCGTCGTCGTAGCGTAATGGAACCTTTCATCGCCGTACAGGCGTACGGTCATCGTCGTCCCGTCGGGCTGCTCCACCCGTATGGGCCGGGGATAAGCGGGAACGGCAATCAGTTCCCAACCCCAGAACAAAATCACGACGAATGCCGCAATCGATTTGAACGTATGCGATAATCTCATTGTGGTAATTATATTTATTGGATTAGCATATTTATTTTCTAATTTTGACTCCGGTTGCCGAACGCCCGTGGAAGATATACGAAGCACATAAATCCTCTCGCATGTCGGCGGATTTGCAGAAAAAGCCGAAGCATTTATGTTACACAGGACTTATGGACTTATGGACTTAATCTTTTACAGAACGTTTCGGCGCCCTAATATAGTACATTTTTTACAAAAAACAGCCCCGTGGCCGACCCTAAAAACGACGGGGCCGATTAAGTATCTAAAACATATTGCTATATGGAAAAAAGAATTTGCCAAAGCTGCGGAATGCCATTGGGCGACCCCGGATTTTACGGTACCGAAGCGGACGAAAGCCGGAACGAGGACTACTGCATTTACTGTTACGCGAACGGAGCCTTCAACGAGGAGCTCGACATGCAGGAGATGATTGACCGGTGTGCGGAGATGTACGCATTGGGCAGCGGCGGAAACGAAGATGCGGTCGCAGAGGCACGCCTTCGCATGGCCGAACTCTTCCCCTCCCTGAAACGCTGGAAAAGATAGCTGCCGGCCGTCAGCGTCCCTGCCGCCTTCCGGCCGCTCGTCCCGCGGCATTCATGCGGACACCGACAAGGACGAGGAAGAACGTCTGGATTTGCAGGAGCGACTCGATACAATCCTCCGCAGGCACGGCGTGGATACGAAAGCCAACCGAACCATAGAAGAAAGCGCCCTCGTTGCGAATGGGACCGCGAGGCAATCGAAGCGGCCCGGTACGCTGTCACAAAAGACCGGAAGAAGCTCTATCATCCCGCTGCGGAAAGCCTCCGCACAAAGGAATTATCCCGCGTTCCGGGAACGAGTCGATGTTACATATCAATAAAGACAGGAACATGTACCCGCCGTACCGACCCGCTGCGGGAAGCAGCGAGGAATTTTACGAGGAAGTATATTCCGTCGTATGTCAAATACCTGCCGGAAAGGTTCTGACATACGGTGACATAGCCCGCATGATGGGGCGTCCGGGCAATGCGCGTCTCGTAGGCAGGGCCATGGGATGCGCTCCCGACGGGCGCGCCATTCCCTGTCACCGGGTAGTGAACAGCCGCGGCGCCACCGCACCCGGCTGGCAGGAACAGCGCCGGTTGCTTGAAGAGGAAGGCGTAGCGTTCCGCACCGGCAGATGCGTGAATCTGGAACGGCACCGGTGGCGTCCGGAGGACGAATACGGGGCATGACCGTATACAGCAACATTATGGAAAAGATATACATAGACGACGATACTTGGCTGCGGGAAGTGGAACCCTCCGATGCACGGGAGCTATTCGCCACGATAGATGCGCAGCGGGACGACCTCGGCAGATGGCTGCCCTTCGTGGCGCAAACCCGTTCGGAAGCGGATTCCCTTGCCTACATACGTTCGGTGCTGTCGGCCCCGCCGCAGTGCAGGGATTTCGTCTTCGTCGTCCGCTCCGGCGGGCGGTTCGCAGGACTGGCCGGATTCAGGGATACCGACCGGGCGAACCGAAAGACGGAAATCGGCTACTGGCTGGGAAAGGAGTACCGCGGCCGCGGTATCATGACACGTACGGTGCATGCGCTCTGCGGGTACGCCTTCGACCGGCTCGGCATCAACCGCATACAGATACAGTGTGCCGTTGGAAATACCGCCAGCAGCAACATTCCGCGTCGTCTGGGATTCACCTTCGAAGGAACGGTAAGGGCCGGAGAACTCCAGTCCAACGGCACGTTCTCCGACCTGGAACTGTACAGCCTGCTGCAAGACGAATACGACAGGCAAACGTAACGCCTCCGGCACGACAACGCAATTCCCTGCGGAAAACACGCACGGTTTCCGCAGGTACGGACGGCACACGTTCCGGCAGCGGAACATGCTCCGCCACGGACCGCATCCGCCGGCGAGTCCGTACAGAATACATCCAATACATCGACACTACGCATATCCGCCGCACCGCACCTGTCGCTGCCTGTTTGACGGCACTTTTTGCCTACAGCCCCCCATGCGCAGGAAACCGCCTCAATCCTGTCCGAAGTGTTCGAAAGCGACCAGTGCATCCGTACATGTCGCGATAACCTGCTACAAGCCGGCGTCATGGTATCGTGCAGTCGCTGCCCTGATACACGGAAATGGAACGGACGGATGCTGCCGACCGAAGAATCGCGCTGCCGATTCCGGATGCGTCCCGCACCGGTTCCGCAGCGCTTCCCGAACATTCGCCGACAGCTCTTTGCCATGCAGCATGCCGACCATTCGGTACGGGTACGTTAGCCCCATTTATCCGCATGTTTTTCAATCAGGGCATCATTTCCAATACGGATGATTTACCGACAAGCGGTGCGTCGGACACTGCAACGCTACCTGGATGCCGGAACAGGCGACCGGTTTCTTTACGCCGTCTCCCGCAGGGTTCGGAAAGCATAGCGCAAAACAGGCCTTCCGATAAACGAACTGAAAGAGATTGGGACATCGCTCGAAGGCATACATTACCCATCTGCTGCTCTCTCCGGATGAATTCGCCTTATTCGGTCACGCAGTGCGGTTCGATGCCGAAGGCACAGAGCGCGGCGTAGCGGGTGTCACTGTCCGTTGCGACGACGGTAAAACCTGCATTACCGACCCATACGGTTTCTGTGTTTTCGCCGCAAAGAAACGCCACATGCCCGGTACCGTCATCTTTCAATACGACAGCTGCACTTACGAATATCCGCTGGGCGAAGCCCCCGATACGGACTCCGGGAAATCATAAACGCCGCGATTCCCTGAACGGTCGCAGCCGTCTCCCGCCCCGCAGTACCCTATAAACGGTACATAAGGCACACACAAACGGAGGCAAGCTCCTTTGCTCCCGTTGCCGTTAAGGTCGCATACAGCCGGACTTCACCGCTGCACGGGCAGGTTTCCGGACGACCGCTGTGCCGATAAGGAATACGATTCGCCCCTTGCGAAAGAATCGCACGTCAATTTGCGACTGCGAACCGACCTCCGACTCATAACGGCCCGGCCGCAGCACAGACGATACACAGCGGTTCCCATCCGCCCCCTGCCTCCCAAACCGCCTGCCTCTTTCCCGTATCGCCCGTCCGGAAGCATTCCACCGGCAGCCATACGACCGTACCCGCGGCCGTTTGTCTGCGTCTCTTCCCCCTGCTGTCCCGGACTGCACGAACACGCAAGGAGCGAAAACCACTGCAAAGCCGAGCGCAGCCGCCCCCTCCTCTTCTCCGGTGCTACCAGCCGAAGACAACCCATAACCACCATACCGCCGACTCATGCACAAGCCGATTGTACCTTCTGACGCCATGTACCGGCACCTTCGGTACCCTGCCTGCCGCCTCCGATAACGCTTTTTCAAAACCGGCTTCCGAACGACAATAAACGTCCATCCTACCGACCGCCCTTCCACAACCGGCATGCACACCGTCCCGCACAGGCAACCGCATCGAACGCCGCACTGGACTTGCTTTCCGTCCGCCCGCTGCCCCTTCCACCGAATACCTTTCGGCAACACTCCGGATAATGGCTTTACAGCACCGTCCTAACTGAACATACGACAACAAGGCACGAAAAAGGGATGCCCCGAAAAGGACATCCCTGCGACAGGCGGCATCGCACTGCCGTTATCAGTCGTTCAGCGAGAAACGCACGTAAGCCACCACCTGGGCCTCCTTGTCCACGGACTGGATGTGCTGGCCGACGGTTTCCTTCGGATTCTTTACGAAATCCTGGCTCCACAGCGTGTTCTCCTTGAGGAATTTCTTCACCTTGCCTTCGGCGATTCTGTCGAGCATGTTTTCGGGCTTGCCTTCCAGACGCGCCTGTTCGCGGCCTATCTCGTGCTCCTTGGCGATGACCTCCTGCGGGCAGTGCGCCTCGTCGATGGCAACCGGAGCCATGGCGGTCGCCTGCATGGCGACATCGTGAGCGAGTTCGGCAGGTACCTCCTTGTTAAAACCGATGAGTGCCCCCACCTTGTGGTTGATGTGTACGTACTCGGCGCAATAGGGAGCCTCTATACGACCGTAGAACGGCAGTTCCACCTTCTCGCCGGTCTGGCCCGACTTCTCGGACACCAGGTCGGCAATCGTCCGGTCACCGGCTTTGGCAGCCATCAGCGCATCGAGGTCGGCCACATCGTTCTTCACCGCTATTTCGAGTATCTCGTCGGCAGTCTTCACGAAACCTTCCGTCTTGGCCACGAAATCGGTTTCGCATGCGAGGCAAAGCATATACGCCTTCGTACCGTTTACCACGCGTGCCACGACGATGCCTTCCGTAGCATTCCGGTCGGCACGCTTGCTGGCCACGAGCTTTCCCTTTTCACGGATTATCTCGACGGCACGCTCCATATCGCCGTCGGCCTCGGCAAGCGCATTCTTGCAGTCCATCATGCCCGCCATCGTCATCTTGCGCAGCTTCGCTACGTCGGCAAGTGTTATCTCAGCCATAATACTGTTCCTTTCTTTTATTGATTATCTTTATGTTGCAGACACACCCGCATCAGGATGCACCTTAATCGAACTACGGGAAGATGCCCGAAAGCACTCCCCCGTAGTCCGATGTCGTTTTTAAGGAAACGCCCTACTGAGCGACTTCCTCCTTGATTTCTTCTTCTACCGCAGCTTCGGGTTTTTCCTGTACGGGTTTCTCTTCCGCTGCAAGCCGCTCGGCCTCGAACTCATCGCTGCCGGCAACCTTAACCGACCTGCGCACGCGGGGCTTGGACTCTTTCTCCCTGCTTTCCGCTGCCGCCGCTTCGGCTTCCTTGTCCTTTTCGAGCCTGCGTTCGGTAAGGCCCTCGGCTATCGCCTGCGTCATGGCGTCGATAATGACGGCTATGCTCTTGGTCGCATCGTCGTTCGCAGGTATCACGTAATCAATATCTGTCGGATCACAGCAGGTATCTACCATCGCGAATACGGGGATGCTGAGCCGTTTGGCCTCCTTCACTGCATTCTGCTCCTTCTGCACGTCCACGACGAACAGTGCCGCGGGCAGACGGGTCAGGTCGGCTATCGAACCGAGGTTCTTCTCCAGCTTGGCCCTCTGGCGGGAAATCTGGAGTTTCTCCCTTTTGGAGAAATTGTCGTAAGTACCGTCGGCAGTCATCTTGTCGATGGTCGCCATCTTCTTCACGGCCTTGCGTATGGTGGGGAAGTTTGTAAGCATACCGCCGGGCCAGCGCTCCGTAACGTACGGCATGTTGACCGCGGACACTTTTTCGGCAACGACTTCCTTAGCCTGTTTCTTGGTGGCTACGAAAAGTATCCTGCGACCGCTCTTGGCAATCTGCTTCAGGGCCGCTGCCGCTTCATCGACCTTCACCACCGTCTTGTGGAGGTCGATGATGTGAATCCCTTGCTTCTCCATGAAGATATACGGAGCCATTTTGGGATTCCATTTTCTTTTGAGGTGGCCGAAGTGTACTCCGGCTTCCAGTAACTGATTAAAATCTGTTCTCGGCATTACTGTGTGTTTTTCTAATTTTAATTCTCTTTACATCAACCCGCAGGTAGCGCCCGTGGCGGGCAGTCCGTCGGGTTTTCCGCGAAAGGGCAACCGCACGAGTAACGTCCTTTTCGGGACGGTCTGTACGGTTTGGCAACCGCTTTCGTGCTTTGTGGGGACGTAAATGCTAACGTTTGCTGAACTGGAATTTCCTGCGCGCTCCGGGCTGACCGGGTTTCTTGCGCTCCACTTCACGCGAATCGCGGGTAAGGAACCCGTTCTTCTTCATCACGCCGCGCCATTCGGGATTGATTTCGATGAGCGCGCGCGCGATGCCCAGGCGTGCAGCCTCGGCCTGACCGTGGATACCGCCGCCCGTGAGGTTGATGGTAATGTCGTAGCTTTCCGGGTTTTCGAGCACCAGAAGGGGCTGTTTCACCACGTACTGGAAGATATCCAGCGGAAAGTACGTTTCCATGGGCTTGTGGTTTACGGTAATAGTTCCTTTACCGGGCTTCACGTAAACGCGTGCAACGGCAGCTTTCCTACGTCCTACGGTGTTTACAACTTCCATAGTTTCTACTTAATCTCGTTTAATTTGATGGTTCTGGGATTCTGCGCGGCGTGCGGGTGTTCCGCCCCTGCGTAAATCTTGAGGTTGCGAAGAAGCGCATTTCCGAGGCGCGTCTTGGGCAGCATTCCCTTCACGGCGTGCTGCAGGAGAAATTCGGGTTTCCGCCGAAGAGTTTCCGCCGGGGTGGCGAAACGCTGTCCTCCGGGATAGCCGGTGTGTCGTACATAGACCTTATCGGTCATCTTCTTGCCCGTGAATCTTACCTTGTCGGCGTTCACGACGATTACGTTGTCGCCGCAATCGACATGCGGGGTAAAACTGGGCTTGTGTTTGCCGCGCAGTATCTTCGCGACCTGCGAGGCGAGACGTCCCAAAACCTCCCCCTCGGCATCGATGACGACCCATTCCTTATTGACCGTCTTTGCGTTAGCGGAGATTGTTTTGTAACTCTGTGAATCCACTTGTTTTACGTTTTAATACCTGTTATTAAATAATTGATCCGTCACCCGTATTTTACGGGCGTGCAAAGATAGTGATTTTTAATCAATATAAAAAACAAATGCCGGAACATTTCGTCCGGCATCCCAACCGTCACCGCCCCTGCCCGCGCGGTTCTCCCGCACGGCAGGTCACAGCCTGAACGACACGCCGAGGGTTAGATAGGCCACCCCAAACCCGAACTCGCCGTAAACGGCCAGGTCGGGAATGACATAATAACGTGCACCGAGGAACACGTCGCCGAGAAAGCCTCCGTAACGGGGCGGATTCCCTGCTCCCACCCACACGCCTTCGCTGCGCGTATTGGCGATGTTGCCGCCGAGCATCACGCCCAGATAGGTATCCAGCCGGTCGGCGAAACGGTAGTGCAGCGCACCGCGCACGCCGAGCATCACGCTGTTTATCTTCTGGGTGTAATAGTCGTAACCGTAGGCATTGTAGCGCTGCCGTCCGGCGGCATATCCCACGTAGGCCCCCACCCCGACTGCGCTGTTGGCATCGAACAGCCCGTCGAGCAGGCAATATTCGCCGTGAAAGGCGAGCGGCGGCACCACCGTGCGGCTTCCCACGTCCACCGCGGTACCGATACCTATGCCGGCGCTGAGCACCACATCGCCTTCGCTGAAGGCGTTCTGGGCGGCCGCTCCCGTCGCCAGAGCAACGGTCAGGGCGGCCATCAAAAACATCTTTTTCATACGCTCGTTCCTGTTTCGAATCCCGTCCTCCGGCGTTCGCACGGCAGCGGATGCCCGGACGGACGGTGCAAAATAAGCATTTAAATTCCAACCCGGCAATACCGCAGGGCACTTTCCCGCGGTACGGATACGAAAAAGCCGCCCTGCGTACAGGACGGCCGAACGGCGGGGATGCGCCCCGGACAATCCGTCAGAACTTGTATGCCAGACCGAGGTTTACCGTAGCGAGCCCGTAGCCCACTTCGGCGAATACGGCGAAACGCTGCGTCAGGTAATAACGTGCACCCACATAGAACGCGAACTCGAAGCCTCCCACCGACGGCGCCGAAGGTTTCAGCCCCGAAGGGAAGGCGCCGTAGGCCTTCGTCATGGAAATGTTGTAACCCAGAAACAGGCCCAGGTACGTATCGAGCCGGTTCACGAACTGGTAGTGCAGCGCACCGCGAACGCCGATGATGAGGTTGTTGTAATTCCAGCCCGCATCGATGTTGTCGAAAGCGCGGTACTTGGCTCCCGTATAACCGATATAGCCACCGAGCCCTACGACACCCCGGCCGTTGTTGAACAGGTTCCCCGTGACGGCATATTCGCCGGACAGCGAAATGGGCGGAACCTTCTTGGTGTAGTTGTCGTTGTACACCATGTTGCCCAGTCCGATACCGAGGTTGAGCACCACGTCGCCCCTGGAGAATACGTCGCCATCACGGAACGGCTTCTGGGCATTCGCTGCACCGCCCATCAGGAACAGGCCGAGCACGAGTAAAGATAAACGTTTCATAATCCGTAATATTTTTAGTTGGACATTTTGCCCGCGACCTTTCGCAAACCGGCCTTCGGGTACATGTCTTCTGTCGTTTCAAAAACCTTACCAAACGACCGGTTCCGCAGCGTACGCCCTCCCTGCCGGGTGCTCGGCAGGAAACGGGTTGGCGCATTGCGGGGAAAACGATATTTTTGCAGTCTCCGCAAATTCCCCGCACCGCCATGGACCGGATGAACAGGAGCATACTGAAGCTCGCCGTACCGAACATCATATCCAACATCACCATCCCGCTCCTGGGCATGGCCGATACGGCGATAGCGGGCAGGCTGCCCGAAGGGGCGGCGGCGATAGGCGCCATAGGCATCGGGACGACTGTCTTCAACATGATTTACTGGATGTGCGGTTTCCTGCGCATGGGGACGAGCGGCGTCACGGCCCAGGCCTACGGAGCCCGCGACCTGCGCGAATGCACCCGTATCCTCGTCCGCTCGATGGCGATGGCCCTGCTCCTCTCCCTGCTGCTGCTCCTGTTCCGTCATCCGGCGGGACGCTTCGCTCTGGGCCTCATGTCGGGCAGCGAGGGAGCACAGGCGCTCGCCGCGGAATATTTCTTCGCCCGCATCTGGGCCGCCCCCGCTTCCATCTCCCTGTTCGCCATACACGGATGGTTCATCGGCATGCAGAACTCCAGAACGCCGATGGTCGTATCGCTCGTCTCCAATGCGGTGAACATCCTTTTCAGCGCCCTGTTCGTCTTCCGCTGCGGCATGGGCATCGCAGGCGTGGCATGGGGGACGGTGGTGGCCCAATACACCGGCGTGGCGGTATCCTGCATCTTCTGGGCCGCGGGCTACGGACGCCTCGCCAAATATTTCGACCTACGCGGGAGCATTCGGCTGAAACCGATGATGCGGTTCTTCCACATCAACAAGGACATCTTCCTGCGCACGCTCTGCCTCGTGGCGGCCTTCACCTTCTTCACGGCGGCCTCCTCCCGTTTCGGCGATACGGTACTCGCCGCCAATACCCTCCTGATGCAGCTTTTCACGCTCTTCTCCTATCTTTCCGACGGCTTCGCCTATGCGGCCGAATCGCTCGCGGGCAAGTACGTCGGCGCCGGCAACCGGCACTCGTTGCGGGCAGCCGTCGTCAAACTGTTCGGATGGAGCGCGGGCATCGCCGTCGTCTTTGCCGCAGCCTACCTTTTCGCCTGGCCGCTCATCCTCTCCGTCTTCAATCCGTCCGATGCCGTCCTCGATACCGCCCGCCGGTACATCGGCTGGATGGCGGCCGTTCCTCTGGCAGGCTGCGTGCCCTTCCTCGCCGACGGTGTCCTGCTCGGCGCGACACGGACGAAGGTGTTGCGCAACACCATGTTCGCCGCCGCAGCCCTCTACTTTATCCTCTATTTCTCCACGGTCGGGATACTGGGCAACGATGCCTTGTGGCTGGCGTTCGTAGGGTTCATCGCGGCAAGGGGCATCCTGCTGCTGGCGGCGACGCACAACCTCGATGCAGGCCGCCTGATTGCCGCCGCACAAGAGAGAAGCTAACGACCGCCGCACACATACCACCCCAAACCCGGTGGAGACCGGGCCGGGTAAAGCCTCCGCCTGCCGGCGCAACGACGGTGGGCGGACAAACCGTTGCCGGCGCCCTCGCCCAATACGGCTCAAACAGCCGGAATACGCACCGACATGCTCCGACGAATCCCTCCGGAAGGACAGCATACCCAAACGGGCGGAACCCGTTCCGGAAGACCGACGCATCCTCACTTCCCGACAAACGCTCAAAACGCCTCTCCGCCATGAAGAACTGCACGGGAATCCGCGGCAGGGAGCGCGTTTCCATATGAAAGGAGGGACGCACCGGCGACGCATCCCTCCTCATGAATCGATTCCTGCTGTCGGAACTGTCCCGTCAGCCTCAGTTCAACGGTATCAATACCATAGATGGGACGTTCGCTTTCGTTGACCGAACAAACGACGCTGCCCGTTTCGATATCCGCGATGCAGACCACCTGTTTGCCATCGGAATAGCGTACGCCCGTAAACGTTGCTTTCCCGTCGGGACTACAACACACATTGATTATGAGTGATTTACATAGCAATGGTTCCCAAAACGGGAACCATTGCTGCATTCAGTATATCATGAATTGATTGCACCAAGTCCTACTCGTCGCTTGAGTGGTCCACCTTTACCGGCTTTACAGACAATGCAGCAATAGCTTGGTTAATAGCTTGATATATATTGTCAAGTTCTTTCTGCATATCTTCCGACAGGTCGTTCACGTCCTCGATATGGTCCTCGTCGGCCCACTCCAGTAATTGCCAGCTTTGCCCATATTTCGGCCAATTCTGCCGTTATTGTCGTCGTTTTTTCAGAATTTAAAAAGGGCATATTGTACGCCTATCCCGATATAAGGAGCGGTTTTGCCGGTTGTGGGTAATGCCCACACCAGCCTGTATACCGAACGAGAATCGAGAATCGTGCCTTGCTGTTACCTCTCTTATCGTTTGTGTCTGTCGGTACACCTCCATTTCCACGAGTTCGGGCCGGTATCCCTCGACCACTGCGCAGTATTCGGGCGTTCGGTATTCTTTCCGTTCTATGGGTACGGCAACCGGTACGCGAACAGTATCGACCATGCCCGGCAGGTAGCAGGTATCGACGCGCACGCGGGTGACGACGTGGGGTACGGGTATTTCCCGGACGATGGTGTCCATCACTGTCACAGTATCCCGGTGCAGGGTTACGAGCTGTTGGGGGTGACTGGTGCAGCGCCCGACGAGAAAGCCGATGCCGAAAACGAGTACCGCTGCAACAGCGACGGCTACTATGGTGCGCAACTTCATATTAGGCGTTTATTCGTTTTTCTCCGGTGGGTAATGGCCTTATACCACATTCTTAAGGAATGCAAAAATAAACCCTATTAGTACGCCGACAAGGGTAACATTCAGGTCTTGCCACTCGAACGTACCGCGCTTCATCCATTTGTCCCATACGAACTCCTTTCCGAACGCGGCCAGTATTCCGGCGATTGCACCGGCTACGGGGGAGAGGAGGCCGAATGTAAGCGCAATGGCATATCCTGCCAGAAGATGTAATATTTTGTCTGTTTCCATGAGGTATAGTTATAGTATTTACAGGTGCAGCACCTGACCGCGGTTGCCGGATGCTTTCCACGAGACATGCAGCCACGCATAATTTTTCTCGTCGATGAGCTGGTCGAACGGAATACCGGCGGCCTGAATCATCGAAAACAGTTGCCTGTTTTTTTCAGGGGAGCCGACGGTAATATCCGCCGCCTCGCCTTTCATGTGTTGGGAACCGGAAGCGCCGCCGACAGCCTT
>DXFY01000019.1 GCA_019114205.1 Candidatus Tidjanibacter gallistercoris
CATAAAGGACGATGCAGCGACTGATTTGCGGAAAGCGATGTCATGGGCGAAATTCCTGTCTATCATAATGTTCATAGCGACAGGCATGATGTTTTTCTTTTCAATCGCTTGTTTCGCCTTCGACCCTGGCACCTGGTTCGGCAGTGATTTGATGCCTGATGCCGGCGGTTCGGTCGGTTTCATCTATTTGGTCATCACTGCCGTTTACTTCTTCTTGGCCTATTTCATGTGCCAGTTTTCGGTAAAAATCAAAAAAGCTCTGGCCGAAGGAAACAATGCTGCGCTCGGCAGCGGTATTCGGAACATGAAATACTATTTCCAGCTGAACGGTATCCTGACAATCGTAACGCTCGGTATTTGCGTACTTTGCATCATTTGTGTATTGATAGGTATGGCCGCATTTTTTTGATGTAACGTCAGGACTCACAGTACAAAAACGAGCGGGAACTCCATCGGAGTTCCCGCTCGTTTTATCGGTAATGTCGTTTAGAATTCGTGTATCACGATGCCGGAACGGAGTTTCGGCTCGAACCACGTCGTCTTGGGAGGCATGATGTTGCCGCTGTCGGCGATATCGATGAGCTGCTGCATCGAAACGGGGTAGAGGGCGAAAGCCACCTTCATCTCACCGCTGTCCACGCGACGCTGGAGCTCACCGAGGCCGCGGATACCGCCTACGAAGTCGATACGCTTGTCCGTACGCAGGTCTTTGATACCGAGGATATTGTCCAGCACGAGGTTCGACAGTACCGTCACGTCGAGCACCCCGATGGGGTCCGCGTCGTTGTACGTACCTTCTTTGGCGGTCAGGCTATACCATTTGCCGTCGAGGTACATGCCGAAGTTGTGCAGCTTCCCCGGTTTGTAAATTTCCTTACCCATTTCCTGCACGTCGAAATCCTTTTTCAGCGCATCGAGGAACTGTGCGGGAGTAAGGCCGTTCAGGTCTTTCACCACGCGGTTGTAGTCGATGATATTGAGCTGGTTGGCAGGGAAGAGCACGGCGAGGAAATAGTTGTATTCCTCTTCGCCCGTATGGTTCGGGTTGGCTTTCATGCGCTCCTGTCCGACACGGGCGGCCGCAGCGGTACGGTGGTGTCCGTCTGCCACGTAAAGTGCCGGTACGCCTGCGAATATTTCGGTGATACGGTCGATGACGGTCTTGTCGTTGATTATCCACATCTGATGACGCACGTCGTCGGACGAGGTGAAATCGTACTCGGCCGGCTGGTTCTTGACCGTGGCGGCGACGATGTCGTCGATTTCCTTGATGTCGGGATATGCGAAAAATACGGGCTCCATGTTGGCGCTCTGTATGTTCACATGAATCATACGGTCTTCTTCCTTCTCGGTGCGGGTAAGCTCGTGCTTTTTGATTTTCCCGTCGATGTAGTCCATGAAGTTGGATGCGACGGCGAGCCCGTACTGGGTTTTGCCGTTCATCGTCTGGGCATATATGTAGTAGTGCTCTTCGTTGTCTTTCGCAAGCCACCCCTTCTCCTTCCAGAGCTTGAAGTTTTCCACCGCCTTGTCATAGACTTTCTTGTCGTGTTCGTCGGCAATCGGGTCGAAATCGATTTCGGGTTTGATGATGTGGAGGAGCGAACGTTCCGTAGCTTCCTCCTTGGCCTCTTTCGAGTTGAGTACGTCGTACGGGCGCGAAGCCACTTCCGCAGCGTACTGTTTGGGCGGACGTGTACCTTTGAAAGGTTTTATCTTTACCATTGCGTTAAGTTTTAAATATTTTCGTATGCAACACAGCAAAGACCGGCATCATCGTTTCCGCGACGGATGCCGGTCTTTCGTCTGACTCATTACCACTTGTTCACCTGGAACCGGTTCTCGCCTTTGGTAAAGAAGGCGACAATCTGGTTGGCGGCGGCGAGGGCCGCATTGACATTGGCTTCCTGCGTTTCGGCGCCCATCTTCTTCGGCGTAGCGAATACGCGGTTGCCGAACTTCTCGTTGAGTACCACCTGCATGTCGGCGGCGATGTCGGTAACGTACTTGAGGTCGGTCCGCTCTGCGAGTATCCGTGCGAGTCCTTCTTCGTCGATTACCTCCTTGCGGGCGGTATTGACAATCGTGGCGCCTTTCGGCATCTTGCCGATAAGGTCGTAGTTGATGGACTTTTTGGTCTGTTCCGTAGCGGGGATGTGTACCGATACATAGTCGCACTTCGAATAGAGCTCCTCTACCGAGTCCACCGGAATGACGCCGTCCTTTTCGTATACGGACTTGTCCGTGATGAACGGGTCGAACGCGTAGACTTCCATGCCGAACCCTTTGCCGTAGTGCGCCACGCGCTTGCCTACGTTGCCGTATGCGTGGATACCGAGCTTCTTGCCGTGGATTTCGGTGCCCGTACCCGGAGTGAACTTGTTGCGTGCCATGAAAATCATCAGACCGATGGCCAGTTCAGCAACCGCATTGGAGTTCTGACCGGGGGTGTTCATGACGACGATTTTGCGGGCCGTAGCTGCGGCGAGGTCCACGTTGTCGTATCCTGCACCGGCACGAACGACGATTTTGAGGTTCTTCGCCGCTTCGATTACCTCCGCCGTAATCTTGTCGCTGCGGATGATGATGGCATCCACGTCGGCAACGGCCTTGAGCAGTTCGCTCTTGTCGGTATATTTTTCCAGTACGACCAACTCGTAACCGGCTTTTTCCACTATTTCCCTGATGCCGTCCGAAGCGACTTTGGCGAACGGCTTCTCAGTAGCGAGTAATACTTTCATTTCGAAATCGTTTAACGAATAGAAATCAATACTGTTGTCCTGTTTCTTAGGCTTGTATGTCACGAAATAGCCCATGGTTTATTTCGCGTGCTTCTTTTCGAACTCCTGCATGCATGCGACGAGTGCTTCCACGCTCTCTATCGGACATGCGTTGTAGATGGAAGCCCTGAAGCCGCCTACCGAACGGTGTCCCTTGATGCCTACCATACCCTTTTCCTTGGCGAATGCCATGAATTCGCTTTCGAGCGCTTCGTGGCCCGGAGCCATGACGAAGCAGACGTTCATCAGCGAACGGTCTTCCTTCACGGCGGTACCTACGAACATGGAGTTGCGGTCGATTTCGTTGTAAAGGAGTTCGGCTTTCTTCTTGTTGCGCTTGTACATTTCTTCGACGCCGCCGAGTTCCTTCACCCACTTGAGGGTTTCGTGCATCACGAAGATGGGGAATACGGGCGGAGTGTTGAACATGGAGTTGTTCTTCGGTTCGTCGCCGATGTGGGTACGGTAGTTTACCATGGTCTGCAGGTCGCGGCCGGTTTGACCGAGCAGGTCCTTGCGGACGATGACGAACGTTACACCGGCAGGGCCCACGTTCTTCTGCGCACCGCCGTAGATGAGGCCGTACTTCCTGACGTCCACCGGACGGCTCATGATGTCCGACGACATGTCGGCGACGAGCGTCACGGGCGAATCGATGTCCTCATGGATTTCGGTTCCGTAGATGGTGTTGTTGGTCGTGATGTGGAAATAGTCCGCATCGGTCGGAATCTTGTATCCTTTCGGGATGTAGGTATAGTTCTTGTCTTCGGAAGATGCTACGATTTCCACCTCTCCGTAGAATTTGGCCTCTTTGGCCGCTTTCTTGGCCCAGACGCCCGTCTGGAGGTAGGCGGCTTTTTTCTTCATGAGGTTGGCCGGCACTTCAAAGAACTGGGTCGATGCGCCGCCGCCGAGGAACAGGACTGCATAGTCGTCCGGAATGTTCAGCAGGTCGCGCCACAGCTGCTCCGTTTCCGCCATGATGCGTTCCCAGCCCGGAGTACGGTGGGAAATTTCGAGAATGCCGATACCGGTGTTATCGAAATCACGGATAGCCTCGATTGCGGATTCTATCGCCTGTTTCGGCAGTACGCAGGGTCCCGCATTGAAATTGTGCTTCTGCATGATGCTAAATCTTTTAATTTGTTAGTTGTATTGAGGATTTTGATTTTGAATTATCGCTTTGTCCTGCAAAGATATTAATAGTTTCCGATTCCGCAATCTATTCCCGATAATAATTTAAGGTACCTGCCGAACCGTTACACATCTTTGTATTTTGCCTTATCTTTGCATTCTAAAACGCAATTCGTCATGATAAAATCGATGACCGGCTACGGCAAGGCCGCAGGCACGTCGGATAATAAAAAAATTACGGTGGAGATACGCTCGCTCAACAGCAAGCAGCTCGACATGTCCGTCAGGACGCCGCAGGCCTACCGGCCTTTCGAATACGAAATAAGGAGCCGCATCGGCAAGGCCGTACAGCGCGGCAAGGTGGACGTATATATCAATGTGGAGACGGAGACCGCCGCCATTCCGGTGCACATCAACCGGGAACTGTTCATGGCCTACTACGAAGTGCTGCGTGAAGTCGGTTCCGGCATGGCCGACGGGGGACGCGGCATGGACCCTGCGCTGATGACCGCAATCCTGAAGATGCCGGAAGTGATTTCCGGCGAATCGGGCGAGGTGTCCGACGCGGAACGTGAGGTGCTGCTGCGCACCGTGGACGAAGCCCTCGCAGCTTTCGATGCGTTCCGCCTTCAGGAGGGGCGCACGCTCATCGACGACCTGCTTGCGCGTATCGGGAAGATAGAGGCCTACCGGAAAAGCATCGAACCGTACGAAGCCCGTCGCGTGGGCATCATCAAGGAACGGATTCGCGAGAATATCGCTTCGGTCGGCATTCCCGTGGATGAGAACCGGCTCGAACAAGAGATGATTTTCTACGTCGAGAAGCTGGACATCACCGAGGAGAAAGTGCGGTTGGACAACCACTGCCGTTATTTCCGCCAGGTGGCGGCGGACGAGGAACATGCCGGTCGCAAGCTCGGTTTCATCGCCCAGGAGATGGGGCGGGAAATCAATACGCTGGGTTCCAAGGCGAACGACAGCGACATACAGAAAACGGTCGTCATGATGAAGGACGAGCTGGAAAAGATAAAGGAACAGGTACTGAACATCTTGTAAGTGCCGCGCCGCTGGCGGGCGGTACGGCTGAAAAACATACGAATGTATATGGCTGACGCAAAGACGGGTAAACTCATCATATTTTCGGCACCTTCGGGAGCAGGCAAGACGACCATCGTCCATGCCCTGACGGAGCGGTTCCCGCAACTGGAATTTTCCGTATCGGCCACCTCGCGGGCTCCGAGGCACAACGAACGGCACGGTCGCGACTACTATTTTCTTTCGGCCGCGGAATTCGAACGGGCGTGCGAGGAGAACCGGTTCGTGGAATGGGAAGAGGTGTATGCCGGAACGCGGTACGGTACGTTGAAATCGGAAGTGGAACGCATCTGGGCCAAGGGGCACGTCATTCTGTTCGATGTGGATGTCATGGGCGGTATCCGGCTCAAATCCATTTTCGGCGACCGGGCGCTTTCGATATTCGTCATGCCGCCGTCGGTGGCCGTCCTTCGGGAAAGGCTCGTGGGCCGGGGGACGGATACTCCGGAAACTATAGAAAAGAGGGTGGCGAAGGCCGAGTCGGAAATTTCCTATGCCGACCGGTTCGACTGCGTGGTGTTGAACGACGACCTGCAACAGGCGATAGCCGAGACGGAACGGCTCGTTGCGGATTTCATAAAGGCATAACGGCATGAAATCCGTCATCCTCTATTTCGGCTCGTTCAATCCCGTCCACAAGGGACACATGGCCGTGGCTGAACGGGTGCTGGAAGGGGGATTGTGCGATGAGGTGTGGTTCGTCGTCTCGCCGCAGAATCCGCTGAAGCGGGACGGTTCGCTCATCGGAGAGGAAGACCGGTTGGAGATGGTGCGGCTCGCCGCAGCGACGTCGCGGTTTCCGGAACGGATGCAGGCATGCGACGCGGAGTTTTTCATGCCGCGTCCTTCCTATACCGTCGATACCCTTGAGAGGCTCCGCGCCCTGTATTCGGACGTGAAGTTTTCGCTGCTTGTTGGCAGCGACATTCCGCAGCAGATAACGCAATGGAAGGAGTGGCGCACACTGCTCGACGATTACGACATATACGTTTATCCGCGCAGGGGATATCCGGCCCCTGCGGCGGGCGGCGCATTCATCCCGTTGGAAGGCGCTCCTTTCGAGGATTATTCCTCGACGGAGGTAAGACGGGCGCTGACCGGCGGCGAAGGCGGCGACATGGTTCCGGATGCAGTTGGAAAATATATCGAAAGGAGAGGATTATGGAACACGGGAAAGATATCGAAAGACTGACGGCAGCCATCGAAGCATCGCCGGAAGATATTTCGCTCTATGCCGAACGGGGCAAGGTGCATTTCCGCGCCCACGACTTCGGAAGCGCGCTGAACGACTTCAACAGGGTGCTGCTGGCCGACGGGGACAACGAGGAAATCAGACAGTATGTCAAGATGATAAACGAGATACTCGATTTCCGTTACAACGACATTTACAACCCCTGACCGCTTGCAATACGTCATTCGTTCATGAAAAAGCTGAATGTGGCCCTGCTTGCGGGCGGGGATTCTTCCGAGAGGGAAGTGGCGCTGGCAAGCGCCGGACTGGTGTTCGACGCTTTCGACCGGACGAAATACAACGTCTTCATGGTGGACGTGCACGGCCGCCACTGGACATGCGAAGGCGCCGGCGGGCGTCGGGTGGAAGTAGACAAGACGGATTTTTCCATCCCTACGGCGGACGGGAAAATCCTCTTCGACTATGCGTTCATCATGATACACGGCACGCCCGGCGAAGACGGTAAATTGCAGGGGTATCTCGATATGATGGGCATTCCGTACTCCACGTCGGGATTCGTGTCGTCGGTGGAAACGTTCGACAAGGCGCTCTGCAAACGCATCGTGTCGGAAATCGACGGGCTGCACCTCGCGCGCGAGGTCTTGCTGCGCCGGGGCGAGCAGGCGGATGCCGAAGCGATAACCGCCGCACTGGGGTTGCCGGTTTTCGTGAAGCCCAACGCAAGCGGGAGCAGTTGCGGCGTGACGAAGGTGAAGGCGCTGCAGGAGCTGGAACCGGCTGTCCGTAAAGCATTCGGAGAAGGGGATGCCGTTCTGGTCGAGGAGTTCATCCGGGGCCGCGAGTTCGGCTGCGGCGTCTGGATAACCGCGGATGCTGTCCGGTCGCTGCCCGTAACCGAAATAAGGCCCCATAAGGAATTTTTCGATTACGAGGCCAAATATACCGTGGGCATGTCCGATGAAATAACCCCCGCGGAACTGCCTGCGCAGACTGCGGAACGGATACAGCATCTGGCCGCCGCCGCGGCCAGGGTGTGCGGTTGCCGGGGCATCGTCCGCGTGGACTTCATCCTGACCGACGACGGGAGAATTTATATGGTGGAAATCAATTCGGTACCCGGCATGAGCAGCGGGAGCATCGTTCCCAAACAGCTCGCCGCCGCGGGACTGAAGCTGACGGAAGTAATCGACGCAGTCATCGAAGACACCCGATGCAGACGCTGATAGAGATAGAGGGCCGGATTGTCGTCACCGACCTGTTGACCGAACGGTTTTGCTGCGACATCGCGGCATGCCGCGGCATGTGCTGCGTGGAGGGCAACGCCGGAGCACCGCTCGAAGAGGAGGAGCTCGACGTATTGAAAAGCGAGTACGATGCGTATGCTCCCTACATGAGCGAAGCGGGCAGGCGCGAAATCGCGCGTCAGGGGTTCTATGTGGTGGATGCCGACGGCGACTACACCACGCCGCTGATAGGCGATGCCGACTGCGCGTATGCCTGCCGCGAAAACGGCATCACTCTGTGCGCGGTCGAAAAGGCATGGCTGGCCGGGAAGACGCAGTTCCGGAAACCCGTCTCCTGTCACCTGTATCCGATTCGTGTCACGAGATTCGGCGATGGCAGCGAAGGGTTGCATTACCACCGCTGGGACGTTTGCGCTCCTGCGCGCAGACTGGGACAAAAAGAAGGGGTACGCGTGTACCAGGCGTTGCGCGAACCCATTACGAGGCGGTTCGGTGCAGCCTTCTGGGAGGAACTCGATGCCGCCGCCAAATATCTGGAAGAAGAAATTCGAATATGAAAAGACCTGTTTCCGTCGTCCGGCTCGCGGCATGTGCCGTGGCGTTTTCCCTCATTCCGGCCGCCACATCCGCACAGCGTGGCGTCCCGAAACTGGAGGACTTGCCGTGCATCGCCATAGACACGCTGGCCACGGACGACGACAACGTGCGGATAATCATATTCACCAACAATACGTGGCGGTACTATTATCCCAACCTGGAAGAACGTATCGACAAGGAGGTGTACCGGAACCATTGGGTAAACGACAGGGTATTCGCCTATACGGACATCGAACTGAAAGATTTGCCGCCGGTCATCGACTTGGAGCTCATCTCCCGGTACGAAGACTTCCATGCTCCGGCCGTCGGAAACGTTTTTTCCAAATACGGTACCCGCGGCAGACGCCGCCACCAGGGAGTGGACATTCCGCTCGCACTCGGCGAACCGATATATGCAGCATTCTCCGGCAAAGTCCGCTACGCCCGATACAATACGGGCGGTTACGGCAACCTCGTCATCATCCGCCACGAAAACGGACTGGAGACCTGGTATGCCCACCTGACACGCTGCAATGTGGCCCCGGACGATTACGTGACGGCCGGTACGGTCATCGGCTTCTGCGGCAATACGGGCCGCAGCCGCGGCGCCCACCTTCATTTTGAAGTACGCTACTGCGACCAGACGTTCGACCCGGAACACATCATCGACTTCGCCACGGGCGACCTCCGTTACCAAACCTTCGCGCTCGACCGGTCGTTCTTCAGCATCTATTCGAGGGCATCCGAAACCCTCGAAGAGGAGGACGATTACGAACAGGCGCTTCTGGCCGTCCGTTCTTCCGACGGGGAACTGACCTCGGAGGATATTCTCGAAAACATAGAGGCGGCGGAACAGGCCGCAATCAAACAGGAGAAAGCCAAAACCGACCCGTTGTACCACACGATACGCAGAGGGGACTACCTCGGAAAAATCGCCCGGCAATACGGTACGACGGTCAGCCGGTTGTGTCAGCTGAATAACATTTCCGAAAATAGCATCATCCGGGAGGGGCGGAAGCTGCGAGTACGATAAACTGTTGCTCCGTCAAATATGCG
>DXFY01000020.1 GCA_019114205.1 Candidatus Tidjanibacter gallistercoris
GGGACAGGTAAAGAAGTGTCGATAAAGTCACTCGCACAACTGATTCAAAAAACCATCGGATACACGGGAGCGATAGAATTTGACAGCACAAAACCGGACGGAACCATGCGTAAATTGACAGACGTCACAAAACTGCATTCATTGGGCTGGCACCATAAAATCGAACTCGAAGAAGGAGTGTCCAAATTATATGACTGGTATTTGAACAATCTGACAACAGACAACATCAGGTCATAGGTTCTTAGCTCTTCATCCTCACAGCAGCGGGCTGGCGAGTCGGGCGATGGACTCGCAGGCGGCCTGGAGGTTGGGGCGGTTCTCCCAAGCCTCCGGCGTCACGGCGACGCTGTTGCCTATATCGCGCATGAAATAGCCCGTCAGCTCTTCCGCCACCCTGGGGTCGTACATGACGGCCGACACTTCGAAATTGTCCTCGAAGCTGCGTATGTCCATGTTGGCCGAACCGACCGAACAGAAGTTGTCGTCGATAATCAGTATCTTGGAATGGTTGAAGCCCTTGCAGAAGAAATAGACCTTGATACCCGCGTCGAGCATTTCCCCTATATAGGACCGCGAGGCCCAGTAGACGATTTTGCTGTCCGACCGGTAAGGAAGGACGATACGCACGTCCACACCGCTGAGCGCCGCTACCTTGAGTGCGGTCAGGATGGCCTGATTGGGCAGGAAATACGGAGTGGAGATATAGATGGATTTTTTCGCCTTGTTGATGGCCGCGAAGAAAGCCTGCATGATGGAAGCCCAGTCGGAATCGGGACCGGAAGATGCGATTTGCATCGGTGAGCGGGTGCGGATGCGGCTTTTCGGGAAGTACTTCTCGTCGTTGAGCAGTTCTCCTCCGCTGACGAAATACCAGTCGGCCATGAAAACGGCCTGCAGCATGTTCACCGCATCGCCTTCGATGCGCAGGTGCGTGTCGCGCCAGGGCCCGAACCTGGTGCCGCGTACATAACGGTCGGCCACGTTGATGCCGCCCGTAAACCCCACCTTACCGTCCACCACGACGATTTTGCGGTGGTTCCGGTTGTTGAGCTTGCTGGTGAGCCACGGAAAGGCCACCGGCATGAAGCTGTGCACCCGAATCCCCGCAGCCCGCAGCCTGCGGGCATGGCGGCGCTTCATGCTCCAGCTTCCCACATCGTCGTATATCAGCCGTACCTCCACGCCCTCCCGTGCCTTCTGCGCCAAAAGTTCGGTCAGGCTGCGGCCGATGTCGTCGTTTTCAAAAATATAATATTCGAGATGGACGGAGGAAGCCGCATTGCGAATCGCCTCGAACAGCTCCCCGAACTTGGTCTGCCCGTCGTTCAGTATCTTCACCCTGTTGCGCACGGTCAGCAGCGCCTTGTTGTTGTTGAGCAGGAGCGTAATGATGTCCTTGTTCGCTTCGATAGGTTCGATGTGCTGGATTTCCGGGTCCACCAGCTCGCGCAGTTGTACCCGGCACAGGCTGCCAATCTGCTCGATATCATCTATCTCTTTACGGTTGAATATTTTCTCCTTCCGATAATTGCGCCCGAACACCATATAGAAGACGATGCCGGCTACCGGAAGCAGCGTAATCACCAAAATCCACGACAGGGCCTTTACCGGGTCGCGCAGGTCGTGGACGATGACGATGACCGTGGCGGCGATAATCACGAAATACAGTACCACGACTGCGCTCCTGATTTCGGACATAGATATTATCGACGCGAGCAATCCTGTCATAATCCCATCGTACATGAACTTGCAAATATAGCGATTCCCCTCCTGAATCCCGCCGCCGGACATGCTGCAAATATGGTACCTTTGCATTCCACGAGCGCGCATGCGGCCCTGAAACGAACGGCAGGCCCCTTTCTCATCGGCCGTCCTCCGGGCCGAAGAACGAAACGGCGCATGCCGCACGTCCAGTCGGACACCTCCCGCTGCCGGAATTATCCGGCGGCGGATTCCCTTGCCGCGCCATGCGTCCGCAGCGCATTCCGAAATAAACGGGACAGGATTTGTTTTTTCGGTTTAATTGCCTAACTTTGTCTTCGTATTCGAAAACGGCGCGCAGGGTGCGAAGAGAGGGTTCCGGCATCGGAATTCTTTTTTTACATGTACCTATCCAAACGGGGCGGCGCACCTATCCGGATACCGGACCGTCGCCGGCCCGCCGCAAAGGACGGAGTACAGCGGCAACGGTCCGAAGGGCTCGAACATCACGGAGATTCCGGCGTCCGCGCCGGGATTGCTCTTTTTCGGGGAGTACCCGCCGCATGTCCGGGTTCGATTATAAACGATATTAACCGCTTAATAGCCGGCACAATGCCGACACAGTAGTTATGGCAGAAGTTACATACATGACCCGCGAAGGGTACAACAAGCTCAAGGCAGAGTTGGAACACATGCGTTCCGTGGAACGCCCGGCTGCGGCAGCAGCCATAGCCGAGGCCCGCGACAAGGGCGACCTTTCGGAAAACGCCGAATACGATGCGGCGAAGGAGGCGCAGGCCATGCTGGAAATGCGCATAGCGAATATGGAAGCCACGCTCGCCGGGGCACGCATCCTCGACGAGTCCAATGTCAACACAGACAAGATACAGATTCTCAGCCGTGTAAAATTGAAGAACCACACGACGGACAAGGAAGTCGAATACACCATCGTATCGGAAAAGGAGGCCAACCTGAAGGCGGGAAAGCTATCGATAGGCACGCCCATCGCGCAGGCGCTGCTCGGCAAAAAGAAAGGCGACAAAGTCGATGTACAGGTTCCGGCGGGAACGGTCTGCTTCGAAGTGCTCGACATTTCCATATAACGACGGCCGGAATTTCGGGCGGCGGACGATACCGGCATGCACGAGCATGCCGGTTGTTTTTATGCCGGTAACGCAACACCCGCACTGCATGCAGAATGCTCCCGGCATCAAGCTGCATCATCCGTACCTTTCCGGCATCGCCCTCAATGTCACGTCAATAACCGGATTCCGCCTCCCCCGCCTCCCCCGCCTCTCGCACCGCTGCGGTCATTTTCCAGCCCGGCCTGAAACAGGGACACGCTCCCTGCCCGAAGCCTCTTCCCATCCGCAAGAGAGAAACGAATACTGCTGCGGTTCGCTCCGGTGAACGTTCCGCACGATGCCGTCGTACCCACTGCACAAGCAAGCCGTACGAAATATGCCGGCCAAGCGCCCGTTGCACGCAGCGCCGCACGATACCGTTGTCTTCCGGTGCACGACCGGGCCCGCGAGCGTTCCTTCGCAGGAACGTTCCGCCCTGCGGTTCCCGTACAGCGCGAGAGAGCGCCCTCTCAGCGAACAGGATTCGCCCGCTCCGGCGCAGGAAACGGCCTGCCTCCGGCTGTATGGCCGACAGCACGGCCGGCCCGCGCATCGATTGTCGATATCGTCCGAGACCGCCGGATGTCCGCGTTCCTACCATTCCGGAAAGTCGAATTCGAGCTGTCCGTATCGGGGCTGTTCCGTATCGCCCGGATTGCCGATACTCAGGCCGAGCAGACGTACCTTCCCGTACTCCAGGTCGATACCTGCCAGCAGGTCGAGGGACGTATCGAGGAACTGTCCGTATTCGGTAATGAAATCCGCAAAGGTATGGCTCCGCGTAATCTGTCTGAAATCGGCATATTTGATTTTCAGCGTCACGGTACGCCCGTAGAAGTCGCGGCGACCGGCCCGCCGCCACACCTCCTCGGCCGTCGTCCGAAGCTCGCGTTCGAGCGCGTCCCGCTCGTCGGTATCGGCGGCGAAGGTGTTTTCGCTCCCTACCGACTTGCGGATTCTTTCGGGGGTGACTTCGCGGTTGTCTATCGCCCGCGCATTCAGGTAATAGGTGTGACCGGCTTTCCCGAAGTGCCATACCAGTTCCGCCTCGCTGCGCATCTTCAGGTCGGCTCCGGTATGGATGCCGATGCCGTGCATCCGCTCGGCGGTCACCTTGCCCACTCCCCAGAACTGCTCTATCCGCAGTCCCTCGACGAACGCTTCGGCCTGCTCTGCCGTCACCACCGTAAGCCCGTCCGGTTTCCGGTAATCCGAAGCGATTTTTGCGAGGAACTTATTGACCGACACGCCCGCCGATGCCGTCAGTCCGGTGGTTTCCCGTATCCGCCTCCTGATTTCGGAGGCGATGACCGTTGCCGACGGCATGTTGTAATGATTCGTCGTAACATCGAGATAAGCCTCGTCGAGCGCCAACGGTTCTACCCGGTCGGTGTAGTCCAGAAAAATATCCATAATCTGACGCGATACCTCCTTATAAACCTCGAACCGTGCCGGCACGAACACCAGCCGGGGACACCGTGCCGCGGCCGAACGCGACGGCATGGCCGAATGCACGCCGTAACGCCGCGCCTCGTAACTTGCCGCGGCCACGACGCCCCGCTCGCCCGGATGCCCTACGGCAAGGGGCAGCCCGCGCAGCTGCGGATTGTCCCGCTGCTCGATGGAAGCATAGAAGGCATCCATGTCTATATGGATAATCTTGCGCATCGGAAAATAGCCCCTGAAACTACGGCCGCCTGCTGCGAGCGGCCTGCATGATGATAACGTACCGCGGCCGACGAATCGTGCGGCGGACGTTCACTCCGCCGCCAGCTCCACACCGGCAGCTACGGGCATGTGGTCGGAATAGACCTCGTCGAACGTATAGTAATTCACGACTTCCAGTCCGTCCGACACCATGATGTAGTCTATCCGGAACATGTTGAACAGCCGGTCGTACGTACCCGACGCCCCCGACCCGCGCTCTACGAAAGCATCGTGCAGGCCCCGCGCAATACGTCCGTAGGCGAACGACGCGGGCGTATCGTTGAAGTCGCCGCATACGATGACCGGATAAGGCGATGCCTCTATCTGCGCGGCGACATCCATCGCCTGCGGCGCCCGGCGCATATAGCTTTCCCGCAGTTTGCCCGTTATTTCGGAAAGACGGGCCCGCGTCCGCTCTCCGGAGACGAATTTCAGGCTGGAAAGGAAGTCGATATCGTCGTTTTCGATGTAGGTCGAATTGAGGTGGTTGTTGAATACCCGTACCGTATCCCGCTGTATCCGGATATCCGCCCACATGGAAAAGTTCCGGTCGCTGTCGGGTGCGGGAAGCAGTCCCGACGCCACGATGGGATAGCGGCTGAAAATTCCGAGTCCGGTGAAATAATCCCCCTTAGCCCCTTCGGACTCGTACGGAAAGACCTTGCTGTATTTGAGGTCGGGAAGCAGCGACTTCGCACCGGTTCCCGCAAGCGTGCCGCCCAGTTCCTGAAAGCAGACGATATCTACGTTGTTGGCATCGATTAGGTCGACAATCAACTGTGCGGTCGATTTTCCCCCGGAAGCAAAACGGCCGTTGCACCCCATCACATTGTAGCTCATGACGACGAGTTCGCTCCGCGAAGGCACGGGTTCGTCGTAATGCCGGCGCAGGTCGGGACGGTAGAAACGCCCCGCGGCCCCTATCCCCGCCAAAAGTACCGCGGCCACGACGACGGCATATTTCTTCCAGCGCACAATCCACCACAGGCACAACATCAGTTCGGCGACGTAAATGGCGGGAAAGACCAATCCGGGGAACGCGAACACCCACGCCCGGCGCGGGTCGATATAACGGGCCAGGTAAGCGGCAAGCAGCAGGAGGGTGCATGCGACCGTCAGCACGAGCATGACGGTGTCGGCGACCCTGACGAACGCCGGGGCGCCCGCACGCCGTTTCCCCTTCTTCTTATGATAATACCCGTAATCCTCCATCGTGCCTTATCGGCGGAACGTCTCCGTCGGTCAATAATAGATTCGCCCTTTCCTTTTCCAGTACCACAGCAGCAGCCAGCCGAAAAGCATCCCACCCAGGTGGGCGAAATGCGCCACGCCGCCCCGACCGCTGATACCCGCAACGAGTTCGATGACACCGTATATGACGACGAACCATTTGGCCTTGAGGGCTATCGGCGGAAAGACGAGCATGATGACATTGTTCGGATGGAGCATGCCGAATGCGAGCAGCAGCCCGAATACGGCACCGGATGCTCCGATGGTATAGGTATGGGCATACCGTGCGAGCAGGGCGGGCGGAATGCCGGGGTCCGAGGCGGCGATGCTGTACTCAATCCAGTTCACCCCCAACTGTATCAACCCTGCGCCGATGCCGCACACAATATAATACGTCAGGAAACGCCGGCTGCCCATGTCGTATTCCAGGCCGCGGCCGAACATCCAAAGAGCGAACATGTTGAAGAATATATGTCCGAAACCGGCATGCAGGAACATGTAGGTCAGCGGCTGCCAGATGTGGAAACCGCCCCCCTTCCAGAAGCTGAGCGCACCGAATTCAAGCAGCGCATTGCTCGCCCCGGCCGGAAGCAGCATTTCGGCCAGAAACACGAGTATGTTTATTATCAGCAGGTTCGCCACTACGGGCGGGGTTCTGTAAGCCCCGTTAACTATCGCCATGACAATCTGTTTTTTCGTTTATCCGGCCGGACATAGTCCGGCCCATCCCGTCCGCCGCAGCGGACGGAGCCGTTCATTTCCGGAACAGTTTCCGTATCTCGTCGGTTCCCAGGCGGACGAACACCGGCCTGCCGTCGAATGTATAATTATAACGACCGCCGTCGGACAGCGCCTCCATGACGGCGGTGATTTCTCCTTCGGAATATCCGGCCGGGGTACGCTTCGCCCCGTCGCGGGCAAGCACGGCGGCCAGTCGCTCGCGATTCGCTCCCGCGGGCTGCCGCTCGTCCGAAAGGGCATCCATGATGTCGTACAGCAAATCCTGCACTTCGTCAATCGTGAAATCGGCCGGTATGCCCGTCACTTCGATGCTGTTTCCGTCCCGCGCGGTATATTCGAAACCGAGCGCGAGAAATTCCGCATACCGTTCGGTCAGCAGCGCGGTATCGTCGGCCGAAAAGACCAGCACTTCGGGAAACATGAGTTTCTGCGTCACGGAGGTTTCGTTGCCGAGCATCATCCGGTAGCGTTCGAACAGAATCGCCTCCTTTGCCCGCCGCAGGTCCACCACGACCAGCGCTCCGCCGCAGGACGTCACCGCATAACCGCCCGCCAGAGGCAGGGCCCCCTCGAAACGGGTTTCGCAGGTATCGTCGGCGAGCGGCAGGTCTGCCTGCTCGCCCGCATCGTTGTGCTCGATGTACCGGAGTACCGTGCTGTCGAAACGGTCGAGCGCATCGTCCCGTCCCAGTCCTTCCAGCGTATCGTATGCACCCGCGAAATCGGAGAGACCTGCCTGCGACCTGCGCCCGACCGTTTCGTTCCGGAACGGGTTATAGGAAGGATTGGTCGCCGCAGCAGGAACATGTCCGATGCCGTCCTCCCGCCTCACGGGTATTTCCACACTGTCCCCGTCGTCGAAATCCATGAACGAAACGGCCCCGGTCTTGGCCAGGGACTCCCGTACCGAAGCATGGATAATCTGCCAGATGGCCGGCCCGTCGTCGAACCGCACCTCTATCTTCTGCGGATGGATGTTCACATCGATTTTGTCGGGGTCTACCTCGAAGAAAAGAAAATAGGACGGCTGCGTACCGGCCGGTATCAGCTTTTCGTAAGCCTGCATGACGGCCTTGTGGAAATAAGGGCTTTTGAAATACCTGCCGTTCACGTACATGTACTGTTCGCGGTTGGTCTGTTTGCTCGAAGAGGGTTTCCCTACGAATCCCGTTATCTTCACCAGCGACGTTTGGGTTCCCACCTCCAGCAGGCTGCCGGCGACGCTCTTTCCGATAAGTCCCACGATGCGCTGCTTCAGTCCCGAAGGCGGCAGGTTGAATACCGGCGCGTCTTCGCCGTAAAGGGCGAACGACATTTCCGGATGGCACATGGCCACCCTGCGGAACTCTTCTGCGATATGGCGCGGTTCGGTCGTACTCTTGTCGAGCGCTCGCCGACGGGCGGGCACATTAAAGAACAGATTCTTCACGGCGAACTGGCTCCCCACGGGGGCCACCACGGCCTCCTGGGACTGGAACCGGCTTCCCTCCACCACGAGTTTCGTACCGAACTCGTCCTCCCGGCGCCGCGTGGTCAGCTCCACATGCGCGATAGCCGCTATGGATGCCAACGCCTCGCCTCGGAAACCGAACGTATGCAGCGCATAGACATCCTCGATGCGCGTTATCTTGCTCGTGGCATGCTTGTCGAACGCCATCCGCGCATCGACGGGCGACATGCCCTCGCCGTCGTCGATGACCCGGATAAGCTCCTTGCCCCCGTTGCGGTAGCTCACGGTCACAGTCGTCGCACCGGCGTCCACGGAGTTTTCCATCATCTCCTTGACCACCGATGCCGGACGGTTCACCACTTCGCCCGCCGCAATCTGGCTCGCGACGGTATCGGGCAGCAATCTGATTTTGTCTGGCATGCCGTTAACTTGCGGAAAATAAATGAATCAACTGATTACCCACGCAACGGCCACCACGAGCGCCGCGAGCACCACCAGCAGGAACAGCATGCTGCCCTTCTTCTTCCGGGCACGACGTGCCGCCCCCGCTTCGGATTCCATCATGCGCTGCATCCGGCGCCGACGCAGCATTTCGCCGGGGACATATTCCCCGTCGCCGGAGGGACGTACGCCGAGCAGCTCTTCGCGGCGCTTCTCGCGCGCTTCCTGCTCCGGGTCGTAATAACGCGGTCTGTAATCGAACTGCCTCGGCTTGGGCGTATAAAAGAACCTTGCCATGCTTGCTGCGGGTATTGTCTGTTTGTTCGGGCGTACCGGTAAAAACGGAGGGGCGTTCGCAGCGTCACGATATCCGTATCCGGGACACGATGCCGACGAACGCCGTACGCGGGACAACAAATATACTCCTTATCTGAAGAAATTCCGCATCCGCTCGAATATATTTTGTTCGGGACGGCTGTTGTCCGGAGTGGCGAACGCCGGGCTCTTGGCGAGCTGTTCGACCGTTTTCCGCTCCTCGGCGGAGAGCTTCGAGGGTATGTCGATATCCACCACCACGAGAATGTCGCCGCGACCGCGGCCGTTGACATCGGGAATCCCCTTGCCGCGCAGACGCAGGACGCTGCCCGCCTTCGTTCCGGCCGCCACCTTCACCTTCGCCCGACCCTCGACGGTGGGCACCTCGATGGTGCCGCCCAATACAGCCGTCGGTATCGAAATGCGGTGGTTGTGCAACAGGTCGTTCCCGTCGCGCACGAGCTGCGGGTCGCGTTCCTCCTCGATGACCACCAGCAGGTCGCCGTTGATGCCGCCCCGACGGGCTGCATTGCCCTTGCCGCTGACCGACAGCTGCATGCCTTCGCCCACACCGGCCGGTATCTTTATCTCCACGACCTCCTCTCCGCGCACGACGCCTTCGCCCCTGCACTTGGGACACGGGTCGGTAATCACCTCGCCCGTACCCTGGCACGTCGGACAGGCCCGCTGCGTCTGCGTCCGTCCGAAAAAGCTGTCCACCACTTCGGTCACTACGCCCGTGCCGTTGCAGGTCTTGCATTTGCCCACGCCGGAAGGCGTCCGGGCACCGCTGCCGCCGCACTGGTCGCAGGCCACGAATTTGTTAATCTTGAGTTTCTTGGTCGTTCCGTTCACGATTTCCTTCAGGGTGAGCCGCACCTTCACCCGAAGGTCGGAGCCGCGGTTCACCCGCCGGGCGCCGCCGGCCGAACCGCCGAAACCACCGAAGCCGCCGAAACCGCTGAAGCCGCCTCCGAAATGGCCCCCGAAAATGTCGCCGAACTGGCTGAATATATCCTCCATCGAGAATCCGCCGCTACCGTAGGCGCCGCCTCCCGCAGGACCATTCATCCCGGCATGGCCGAACTGGTCGTACCGTGCCTTCTTGTCCGGATTGCTCAACACGTCGTATGCCTCGGCCGCCTCCTTGAACTTCTCCTCGGCCTCCTTGTCGCCCGGATTCTTGTCCGGATGGTATTTAAGCGCCGCCTTGCGGTACGCCTTCTTTATCTCTTCCGCGCTGGCGCCGCGTTCCACGCCGAGCACCTCATAGTAATCCCTTTTCGCCATATCAATTCACACGGGAAACAATCCCTGTCCGTTATCAAATTTTCCGTACCGGCAGCGCCGCACCGCATCGGGCCCCGCACCGGCACCGCACCGAAAACAACCGGCCGCATCATTCGCCTACCACCACCTTGCAGTGGCGGATGACCTTGTCATGCAGTCTGTAACCTTTCTGTACGACATCGACAATCCGCCCCTTCTGCTTCTTGTCGGGTGCCGGTATCTTGGCCACGGCTTCGTGGAAATCGGTATCGAGCTCCTGCCCGAACGCCTCTATCTCCGAAAGTCCCTTCGTGCGGAGCGTATCGCGCAGCTTGTTGGAAATCAATACCACGCCCTCTCTTACGGCCTCTACGTCCGACGTATGCTCCGTTGCCTTGAGTGCACGTTCGAGGTCGTCCATGACAGGCAGCAGCGCCTTGATGACATCCTCGCCCGCGGAGGCGATAAGGTCCATCTTCTCCTTCAGCGTCCGCTTCCTGTAATTGTCGAACTCCGCCGAAAGCCTGACGTATTTGTCGCGCCATACGGACGCATCGTCTGCCATTTTTTCAGGTTCCGGACGCTGCTGCGCCCCGGCTCCTGTCACATTGGCATCCCCGGTTTCGGCCGCCTCGCCGCCATCCTGTTCCGCACCCGCATTTTCCTGCGCATTAACTTCCTCCTGCTCTTGCTGTTTCGTTTCCTTATCCTTACTCATGGCAATCTATTTGATTTTTTCTGCCCATCACCGGACAAAATATATACCAAGCATCCTCCGCCCCGAAATCGCGCCACGAAGCGAACGACCTGCAAAGTAACGGAAAATTAACGGGTTTAGAAAATCTACGCCGGCTCCGACCGGAAAGGGGCAAAAAACGTGTTCCCGAAGACCGAGCTCCGGGAACACCACAACACAACTAAAACTGACATATATAAGGTTCGCCCGCTTCTGCGGGCAGCCGTATCGTCCGCATCCGCACCCCGTCCCGCATATCGGCCGGGAATGCCGGGGCCATCCGCACCGCGACGGGATACCGCCGCGATTACCGCTGCAAAAATAATATATTTTTTTCGCTTTTCAAATATTATTTATCGTTAATCAATAATAATATATTAATTACCGAGAACCGTATCAACTCTGTCGGCAGTCTTTGCATACCCGGCGTGGATATGCGTCCCTTCCTTCGGTCGGACTGCCTCTAATCCGGTTCTGCATAATAGACGAAACAGCCCCCGTCCATATAACGCCGCGGCATGAAAATTTTCGGAACCGGTACCGAAACGCCTCCGGACTGCGGCAGCCTGTGCTCTCTGCCCCCGACAATCCACACCCGCCGCCGTCTTCCGCTGCACGTCCCCTGCCGCAGCAGGACGAAATCATGCCGCCGCATTCCGCCGACCGGAAACAGGAAAGCCACTCGTACTTTTCATTGCAAATATATAAAATTCTTAAAATACTTTGTTATGCAAAGTATATATTTCAGCAATTTTTTCCCGAAAATTTTGGGCGAATAAAAATTTAGGCTTATTTTTGTCCCGCTTTCGGGAAGCAACATTGGGCTATGGTGTAATGGTAACACTACAGATTCTGGTCCTGTCATTCTTGGTTCGAATCCAGGTAGCCCAACAAACGGGAGCGCATCGCTGATGCGCTCCCGTTTCGTTTTCCTTCGGCTTTCCATACGTCCGCAGCAAACGGCAGAAACCGCCCCCTACTTCGCGCGGGTACGTCTCCGGCGTTCGGCTGCGAACATGAGCGCAATCACCGCAGCAGTCAGCAGTTCGGACAGCGGCAGCGCAAACCAGATGCCGGGCGTGCCGAACGCTTCGGGCAGCAGGACGAAGCTCGGAATCAGGAATATGAAACCGCGCAGCAATGCGAAGCATGTCGCAGGCAACACGCGGCCGATACTCTGCCAGTATCCTATGGCGGCCAGATTCGCGATGAAGAACACGAATCCCGACCCGATACAGGGAAATCCTTCCGCCGCAATAGCCGCCGCAGGGGCGGCGGAGTCCAAAAAGAGTCCCACCAGCTGCCGCGGAAAAAATACGAATGCGGCCGTTGTCACCGCACCGCAGGCCACAGCCGCCGCCAGCGAAATCCGCAGCGTATCGCGCACGCGTCCCGTGTTTCCGATGCCCGCGTTAAAACTGATAACGGGCTGTGCCGACTGTGCGATGGCATTTCCTATCATGAACACGAAAGGAAGGTAATAGCATGCCACGCCGAAGGCCCCGACGCCGTCGTCGCCGAGATAGCGCATGAAGACGTGGTTGCCGACGAACATCAGCGTAGCCATCGTAGCCTCTCCCAGCAACGCCGAAAATCCGAGCCGGCACTGGTCGCCCATGCTGCGGACGAAAAAACGCCGTGCCTTCCTGCCCGTACGGCATTCATGCAGCCGGAGATGCCTGGCCCGGAAAAACAAATAGTACAGGGCGATGCCGGCTCCCGCGAGGCAACTGGCCGAGGTAGCGGCCGCAGCCCCCAACACACCCCATCCGAAGGGGAAGATGAAGAGCCAGTCGAGTACGACGTTAATCATGGCGGCAATAAGGCTGCACCACATGGCGAGCTTCGGAGCGCCGTCCAGCCGCAGGGCGAACATGGCGACGGAAGTCCACAGGGTAAAGAGCAGCGAAGGCGCGAACCAGACGAGGTAGTCCACGACCAGCGGCAGCAACCTTTCGGAAGCACCCAGCATGCGTGCCGTCCGTTCCGGAAAAAGCACGAGCAGGGCGAGCAGCGGCAGTGCGACGGCCGTCACGAACAGCAGCGCCTGCGTGACGGCGGCTCGTGCCAGCGAAGGCTGTCCTTTAGAAAGGCGCACGGAGGCCACAATCGAACTGCCCATGCCGACCATCAGCCCTGCTCCCGTGACGACCATCAGCAGGGGAATGCAGATATTGACGGCGGCAATCCCGTCGCTTCCCACGCCGTGGCCGATGAATATGCCGTCGATGGCCGTCACCGCCGACACGCCCAGCATTCCCAACAATGTGGGAAAGAATACTTTCCCGAAGAGTACCGGAATCCGTTCGGTACCCCAGTCAATCGTCTCCTTTTTCATACAGCGTCATGCGTTCCTTTACATTCGGTTTCCATACGGAAGATGCCGGATAAGCAGATTGGTTTCACCCAGTCATCTTATCCGGCATCCTTCGCCCTCCGATGAGGATTACAAAACGTCCCGTTCCCGTAATGGCGCCGCAAAGATGGGTCAAATATTCCGGACGACCAAATTCCCTTCCCCTTTCCGCCGGCTGCGCCGCTGGCAGGATATTTGAAACAGTTCGTCCCGGAAGGCCAGGAATGGGAATTGCCGGAACGGGTTCCGAATTTTCTGCGGGCCGCATTGCCGCATCCGGACCTAAGGGCCGAACATTCCGGAACGGCATGCCGCAACTCAAAGGTATAACCGCAATGAAACGCACGATGATGAACGAGGATAATCAACTGACGGCCGACCTCCGGGAAAAGGTCAGGGAAGTGGAACTGGACAACCAGGGCAAACCGGAGAACGGCGAAATCACCGACCGGGAACTTTCGGCCGACGTGAAGAAAATCAATCCGGACTGCAACGGCCTCGACCGCGGATAGGCGGACGAACCCGACACCGCCGCCCGTAACCGGAAGTGTCCGCCCGATGTGCAGCAGGCGCTTCCCCGTGCTCCCGTAAGGCGGCAAGAACGGAATGCACGGAGGTAGGTACAGCATGCTGCATGCACTGTATTTCGCGCCGCACGTACCGTCTGCCGCCTCCGTATCCCGCTCCGCAGCGACAATCCCTGCGGGAGCAGTCGGGCATAGTCCGAATGCTCCCCGGCCTGCGGCTCTGCGATTCCAGCGACAGCGCCCTTTCCCCGATACATCCGTACCGACGACGCACCGAATCCGACGGTATATTCCGACGGGGCCGGATTCTTTCCGCATACGTCCCCTGCCGCCCCTGCAAGGCGACCGTACCGCACGACGACACCGGATAGGCAAGCACGGCAATCGCCCCGTCGCACCCCCCTTCCGAAAGCTGCGGCACATTTTCCTCCGACAAGAATACATGCGGATGGCGTCCCTGCAAGGCGACCGTACCGCACGACGGCACCGGACAGGCAAGCTCGGCAATCGCCCCGTCGCAACCCCCTTCCGAAAACTGCGGCACATTTTCCTCCGGCAAGAATACAAGCGGACGGCGCCTCCGCAAGGCGACCGTACCGCACGACGGCACCGGACAGGCAAGCTCGGCAATCGCCCCGGTATCCTCCGGCCTGCTGCCGGACTGTCGAAAACCGCTCACCGGTTCGCAGGCGTTATCCGGCCGCAACATCCCCTGTACCCGCTGAGGGTGCAGGCCGTCCGCATATCTCCATTACCGAACACCCGTCATTCGCGGCCCTGCTCCGAACGCCGGTACGATTCATCCCGTGCCCGATTCCCGTCCGCCCCCCGGCAAAACCCACCGACAAGATACCCGGAAACAGCCCGTACCTCCGGCACGCAACCGACGCCCGCCATCCCTCGCAGCTCACGTTCGCCCCGAAATGAAAGCAACCGCCGGTTCCCTGTCGTCCGGTGCAAACACGCCCCGCCACCCTCTCCCGAACCACGAAGCCGACAGACGTCCGACGTCACCCGTCCGAAAAAGAACCGGGCCGGTTTCATCCGAACCGGCCCGATGCTTCTGTCCTGTCGGACAGCGGACATATTTCGTACTATTTGGAGAACAAAGCCTCCGTCCGACCGATGATATCCTCGTCGGAAGCCGTCAGCGGAAAGACGATGGCCGGTTTGAGATACCACATCTGTTTCCCCGTGCAGTAGCGTTTCTCCCCGCCGCCGGTTATGTTCAGCATAATCGTGTCGCCGCGCTCCACGCGGCCCTGTCTTACGGCCTGCACCAGCGCATCCACGGCCACTGCCGCGGCGTGGTGGATGTCGACACCCTCGGTCTGCTCGAACAGTTTCGCCGCCCGGCGCAATGCGGCGTTGGTCGACACGAAGAAATCGCCTCCGCTCTCCTTCAATGCGTCGTAAAGCCCTCCCGCAATGCCGTACGGCGGCCGACGGTTGGCGAGCACCTTGGCGTCTATGATACCCGCATCGCGGCGCGCCCGATGGTCGTCGTAGGCGAGCATGTGCCTCGAACCCGCACGCCATGCGTCGTACATAGGTACGAACGGCGCATTCTGCGCCACCATGAGCTTCATTCGGTTCTGTCCGAACCGTCCGTCCGCTTCGAGCCTTCGGGCGGCTTCCCATGCGGCGATGGCACCCGTACCGCTGCCCACGGCCTGGAAATAGTAGTCGGGAATGCGGCCGATGAACGCCGCGGCCGACAGTACCGTAGTCGCCATGCCGTCCCGACGGGCCACGTTCTTGGCCCCGCCCTCGGCCACGAAACGGTCCGACTTGAGCGCCACGTTGCTCAAATGGATGGCGTCGAAGTAATCCCCTCCCTTCTGAACCGCTATCAACTTCACGCAGTCGTTGAGCGGCTGCTCGAACCAAAGTGCGCCGATGTTATCCTCAGGCACGCTCAGCAGAAGCGGTATGTTGTTCTCCGAACACACCTTGGCGAATGCACGCGCGGTATTGCCCGCCGAAGCCACGACGAGGACGTGTCCGCCGGATTCGTCGAAACGGCCGCACACGCTGTACGCTTCGGTCTCCTTGAACGAACAGGTCGTCATCGCCGCTCCCCGTTCCGGAAAATAACCGTTGAAGGTAATATACAGATTGTCGAGTCCCAGCTCTCCTGCCAGTCCTTCGCTTTTGTAGGTCACGGGGGCGGCCGACCCTTTCAGCATACGGCGGACGGGCATCCAGTCGCAGAACTTGTAAATCCCGTAACTGTCGTCCCGAATTTCGATGCAGCGGGTATCGTACTCGGTCCTGATGAGCGAAGGGGTACCGCACTGCCTGTCTTCCAGCACCCGACCGTCATCCTCGAAAACGCGCCCCGTAGCCACGCAGCGCAGTTTGTATTTCGTAGGCCGGAAATCTTCCATATGATGGTCTTCTGATTTTTAAGTCACAAAGATAAAAAAATATATTTATCGAATGTCATAGCGTCCGACGTGCACACCGGACAGGGGAATGCGTCTCATCCGGAGAAACAATCCGGGAAAAGAACACGACAGCCGACGGGCTGCGCGACGAACGCCGCACGGCATGGAAGAACCCCGCGCCGGCCGCGTCCGGATATCCCGCCGCATCTTACGACATCCTGTCCCGGAAGTCCCGGTAACCGAACCGTTTTACCATTTCCAGCGTCCCGTCTTCGTGCACGATGGCTATCGAGGGATGGGAAACCCCGTTGAACATCGTGGTCTTTACCATCGTGTAATGTATCATGTCCTCGAACACCACCCGGTCGCCGACCGACAGTTCCGCATCGAAAGCCCAGTCGCCCTTGTAATCCCCCGCCAGGCAGCAGTTGCCGCCCATGCGCCAGCGCCGCTCTCCGGGCCGGGGGTCGTGCGCCCCCACGATGGCGGGTTTGTAAGGCATCTCCAGCGTATCGGGCATGTGGCATGCGAACGAAACGTCCAGCATGGCGGTGTTCACGCCTCCGTTGCGCACGATATCCTCCACCGTGGAAACGAGCCAGCCCGTGCGCCACGTGAAGGCGCTGCCCGGCTCCAGAATGACGCGCAAGTGGGGATGACGCGCCCGGAACTCCAGCAGAATGCCGACGAGCTCCTGCTCGTCGTAATCCTCCGCCGTCATCAAATGACCGCCGCCCATGTTCACCCAGCGCACCTGGGGCAGCAACCGTCCGAACCGCTTCTCGAATGCTTCGAGCGTCGCACGCAGGTCACCGGGACGCGACTCGCACAGCGTATGGAAATGCAGCCCTTCTATCCCGTCCGGAATCCGAGGCAGGTCGCAGGAACGGATACCGAGCCGCGAATCGGGCGATGCAGGGTTGTACAGTGCCGTAGCCACCGTCGAATATTCCGGGTTCACCCGCAGGCCGCACGAAATGCCCGCCTCCAGAGCTCGTGCCCCGAACCGTTCCCACTGCCCAAGCGAATTGAACGTAATGTGGTCGCTGCACCGCACGATTTCCCCGAAATCGTTTTCGGTGTAGACCGGTGCATAGGTATGAGCCTTGTTGCCGTACTCTTCGAGCACGAGCCGCGCCTCGGCTACGGAACTTGCCGTAGCACCGTCGGAATGTTCCCGCAGCAACGGGAATATGCGCCACATCGCACACGCCTTCAGCGCCACGATTATCTCCACGCCCGCAGCCCGGCGCACCCTGTCGATGACCGCGAGGTTCCTGCGCAACAGCCGTTCGTCGAGCACGAAGCAGGGCGACGGCACTTTATCGAAATCCACCATGACAACAATTTACTGCAAAGATACACAAAGAGGGCCGAATCCACACGAAAAACTGTTTCCTCCGACCGGTCGCGCAGCATGTCCGGGCACTCCGAACCGCACGGAAAGCACTCCGCATCCCCTTCCGCTCGAAACATTCCGCAAAGGTACGGCACAAAAAAGCCGGGCGGCCTGCAAACGGCCGCCCGACGAAAACCGGATGCACCGGCAATTACTGTATGTCGGAATAATCGGGTCTGCCCGTTCCGGCAGTGCCCGCACCCTGATAAATGCCGGTACGTGCCGCACCGCCGTTTATCGTAATATTGGTATAACTGTTGTTCTTGTTGTACGTATATTCGTACCAGTCGTTCCCGACCACGGGCTTCGCCTGACGTCCCTCGCCGTCGGTATCCACGACGCCCGTCATCTGCGTATTCTCTACCGAGCAGTTCTCGATGCGTCCCGTGCAGCGTCCCGCAATACCGCCCGTATAGAATTCGGACCTTATAAGTATACCTGCACCTATCGAGGTACCACCGCGCCACGTATTGACAAGCTGCGTATCGAATACCCGGCAGTTCACAATCGACGATGCTGCACCCGCTGCACTGCCCGCATAGGCCGTATTCATTTCAAAGGAGGACACTCCCGTTTCCAGAGCACCCACAATACCGCCTACATAACAGTTATAAGAATTTGCATCGCTTAGTGCTGCCATATTCGTAGATATGGAGCCGGTGAACGAGCAATCGGTCGCCGTCAGTACCGCGCCATCCGGTACGAAGCCTACCAGACCGCCGCCGAACATACGGTTGGAATCATTATATCTGGTAGCCGTTATGGAACCGGAAGCATGCACGTTGTCGAGCGTAAGCGTACTGCCTTCCAGCACCTTGCCCACGACGAGGCCGCCTTCGCTCGCTTCGCCTTCCAGCGCCTCCACCTGCACGTTCAGGTTCATGATTGCGGCATCGCCCGTAGTGGTGGCGAAGATACCTGCCTGCTCTCTGCTTACCGACTCGACCGTACCCATATCGATGGTGTGTCCGTCGCCGTCCAGCGTTCCGCTGAAATCGGTAATGTTGGGCATCGCATCCAGCGTCATGTCCTCCGTAAGGATGAAATAGCCATCCTTGTCGTTGTTGATGGCATCCAGGTTGTCGCCTTCGACGTAGGTCACGTCATCGCCCTGAAGCGAAGCCACGTCCACCGCCACGCCGTAACGCTTGGCAGCCGCGAGTTCCGTGGCCGCGAAGCTGGCCGTATATTTTTTACCGTTCTGTCCCGACCGGGTAATTACCGTCACGTCCATCCGCGTACGCGCTCCGCCGAGGTCGAGCGGCATGAGGCTTACCATGTAAGCCGACGAGGCGATGGCTTCCGAAGCATCGGGAAGTATCTTCAGTACATCGCTGGAGGCAGCAGAGAATCCGGACAAAGTACCTGCGAAATCCACCGTACCGCCGTTATAAAACGTGTGTCCGTCGAGGCCGACCGTTACCGACTGTACGGTTTCGCCGTCCGCAAGTCCCGTCACGCTCACGTCCAGGCGCGTCAGATAGGGCAGGAACGTAAAACCGGCAGGGAGGGTGAATTCTGTGGCTCCCGCTGCCACCTCGTACTCGCCTTCTGCGGTCGCCAGACCGAGATTGTACTTCGCGAGGTTTCCGCTCTGTTCCGCGGGAAGCGAGAAGGTCAGCGTCCCGGCCGTCAGGTCGGCCCTCACATCGGTGAGTTTCTCTCCGGAATAATAAGCGTATATCTTGGTCAGCGTCGTCGCCTCTTCGCCGATGGTCACGTTCCCGGTAAAGTCGGAGACCGCCCCTGCCTGTGCGGCAGTGAACCGGAAAGGACCGTACGTCCTGCCCGCATTGTCCGAGAATCCGACCATGATGACGTCGCCCTCTTCCCACAGACAGGTCAAATCTTCATAGGAAACGCGCGTATCTTCATCCGACACATAGGCTTCCCTGCCAAGGGAACCGATGGTCATTTCCACCGTACGCATTCCGCCGACGGCCGCACCTTGTTCGTTGCCCGTACACGAAGCGAAGAGCGCAGCGGCCCCCGCAGCCAGAAAAAACAAACTCTTTTTCATACCTTTCTCCCTGAATCGTTTTTAGTTACATATCGCTTCATTCCCACGTCTGAAGGTCTCCTCCATCTTCGTATTGCCCTGCCGCAGACAAGGACTGTGCGATGCCGTTTTCCAGTTTGATTGCTGCAATTTCGACGACAGGCTTCACATATGCGCCGCGGATGTCTTTCTTGTTTTCCATCATCTCGATAAAGAACATTTAAATGTTAAACTTATATTTTGAAATCCATTGTTCTTCACTCCGGGCGCTCCGCCGAATCCTGATACCGAAGCCTCTTCTACCGTCTAACAATCACTCTTTCAAAGTCGTTCTCCTGACTACATTCGATTGTCCCATACGAATTTCAGATTGCAAACTTACATCGTAAAAAACATTATTATAATACAATTTACCAACAAAATATTCACATTTTCGATTTGAATTTCAACCCTGATTCGGAAGGTATGTTTTCCCACATCCCGCCGGGCATTGGAAACCGCATTCCGAATCGACTCGACTTTCATCAAAATGAACCCGGACGAACAGACCGCATTCTGCAACCGGCACCGCGATGCGCTCTATCCTGCCGACGGAAAATGAATCCGCAGCTGTTGGCCGAAAGCAGAAGAAGGGCAGACTTATGTCTGCCCTTCTTCTGCTTCGCATGCGTGCCGGTGCTGCCGCCTTCGGACACCTTGCAGGCAGCATGTCAGCCCGAACCGACAGCGAGAACCGGGATGAATTCCGTTCCTTGCCGGTACATCCGCAGCAGTCGTACCGCGTCACCTGAAAGCCGCTTCTTCCGTATCGTCCTTCACATGCGTCTCCACCCTCCGGCCCTTTCGCCGATAAATCGTTTCAGGTCGGGACAGCCCGTACAATCCCCTCCATGCAGGAAGCGCACCCGCTCAGGTCGAGTTCCGTGAATTCGTTCCGTTCGGCATAAAGGAGCGTCAGACCGGATTGTTCCGCTGTGCCACGGACTGCATGTTGCAGGAAACGATATTCAGTTTCTCCAGCACGGGATGCTTCGTCACGTCGATTACGGTTATCATGCCGCACCCGCCAGACAGAAGCCCAACGAAGCGAATACCCGCCAACAGTCCCTTTTCATTCCTGCAATGGTCAAGGTTAAACGCAATCCTCCCGACGGGGAATCCCGTCGGGAGGATTGCAAGTTGCGGCATGCGGGTCACACTTCGAGGTTCACGTCGAACAGCTCCACCCACGGCAGACCGCGTTCGCCGATTTCGGCCAGGAACGGGTCCGGGTCGAATTCCTCGACATTGAAGACGCCGGGCCTCTTCCACAGTCCGCGTGCGAACATCTCCGCGCCGAGTGCCGCGGGAACGCCCGTCGTAAAGCTCACCGCCTGCGTTCCGGTCTCCCGGAAAGCCCTCTCATGGTCGCAGTTATTGTATATATAATAAGTGCGTTCGCGACCGTCCTTGACGCCCCGGATGCGGCATCCTATCGAAGTCATGCCCGTATAGTGTTCGCCGAGCGACTTGGGGTCGGGCAGCACCGCCTTGAGGAACTGAATGGGAACGATTTCCACCCCGTTGTACATAATCGGGTCGATACGGGCCATGCCGATGTTCTGTATTACGCGCAGATGCGTCAGGTACTCCTGTCCGAACGTCATCCAGAAACGGGCGCGTCGGATGGAGGGATAGTGTTTCACGAGCGATTCGAGTTCTTCGTGATAGATGACGTACGATTCGCGTTCGCCGATTTCCGGATAGGTCAGCGCCTTGTGTATCTCGTGCGGAGCGGTCTCCACCCACCGGCCGTCCTCCCAGTACCTACCCGGCTGCGTCACTTCGCGGATGTTGATTTCGGGGTTGAAGTTGGTTGCGAACGCCATGCCGTGGTTCCCCGCGTTGCAGTCCACGATGTCGAGGTAGTGTATCTCATCGAAATGGTGTTTGGCGGCATAGGCCGTGAATATGGAAGTCACGCCGGGGTCGAAACCGCATCCGAGGATGGCCGTCAGCCCCGCCTCGCGAAACCGGTCCTGGTAGGCCCACTGCCACGAATATTCGAAATGCGCCTCGTCCTTGGGCTCGTAATTGGCCGTATCCAGATAGTTTACGCCGCATTCGAGGCAGGCATCCATAATCGTCAAGTCTTGGTAGGGAAGCGCCACGTTGATGACGATATCCGGCCGGAAAGTCCGCATCAGTGCGGTCAGCTCCCCGACGCTGTCGGCATCCACCCGCGCCGTTTTTATCCGGTCGCCTCCTACCGCTGCGGCTATGTCGTCCGCCTTGCTTTTGGTGCGGTTCGCCAACATGATTTCCGTAAATACCGGACTGGCCGCCACCTTGTGCGCCACTACGGTTCCCACACCGCCGGCTCCGATTATCAATACCTTGCTCATTGAAGTAAGTTGTTTGTTTGATTCGACAATTCCTTTCGCGGCAAATCGCCCGCCGTCCGACAAAGATAGCGAAAGGCGAGCGCAGAGACAAAAGAAAACGAAGTTTTCGATTTTGTCTTTGCCGAGCCGCATCCTATCTTCTCTAAAGATAGCGAAAGGCGAGCGTAGTGGCAAAAGAAAACGATGTTTTCGATTTTGTCTCTGCCGAGCCGAAGCCTGTCCTCATCCGAGCTGCCGGTCGGGTATTGCGGCGGCATGTCGGAGCAGCCGGCTCGTACACCGAACAGACCGGGATGCGCAGCATCCTCCTCCCACGTGGGCCGGGGCCGACGGAAACCCGTCCCGCTGCACGCTGCCGCCAGGACACAGCGCACCCGTCGCGAATGTACGGAAAGCCGCATGAAGCTCCGCAGCACATTCTTCCCCGCTCCTGCCCAAACCGCGCCACACCGCTCCGCATGCGCATAACGGCCGAAACGTGTCTCGCGGCGACGAAGGCCCGCGGAAGATGCTTATCTTTGCATCCGGACAATTCCGCACACCGGCATGGAGTATCTGGAAATCATCGGTACGGCCGTAGGGCTCGCCTATCTGTGGCTCGAATATCGGGCCAGCATCTGGCTGTGGCTCGCAGGCATCGTCATGCCGGCCCTGTATGTATTCATCTACTACGACGCGGGATTCTACGCCGACATGGCCATCAACGGCTACTACTTCGCCGCAGGCATCTACGGCTGGATGATGTGGCGGAACAAAAAGGGAGACGGAGGGGCCCGGCGCATCGCGCACACACCCGTGCGGTTCGTCCTGCCGCTCGTCGTTTTCACGGCAGCGGCATTTGCGGCGATTGCCGCCGTACTGGTTCGTTTCACCGACAGCACGGTGCCTTACGGCGACAGCTTCACCACAGCGTTGAGCATCGCCGCCCTGTGGATGCTCTCGCGCAAATATGCGGAACAGTGGCTCGTCTGGATAGCGGTCGATGCAGTATCCGCCGGACTCTACTTTTACAAGGGACTTTACCCAACCGGCGCACTCTATACCCTGTACGCCGTTGTAGCCGCAGCGGGATACTTCAAATGGTTAAAACTCATGCAAGATGAACAACACGCACTTCCCGATGCCTGACGCATCCGCCGAGGTAGAAACGGTCATTCTCGCCGACGGCGAATATCCGTCGGACGGCGTGCCGGCCGCGCTGCTGGCAGGTGCCCGGTACGTAGTCTGCTGCGACGGGGCGGCGGATGCCTACACCGCGCGCGGCGGGAGGCCTTCCGCCATCGTGGGCGACGGGGATTCGGTGAGCGACGGCACGGCACGGCGCTTCCGCGACATCCTTTTCCTGAACCCCGACCAGGAAACCAACGACCTGACGAAAGCATTCTCCTTCTGCCTCTCCCGCGGTCGGACGCGGATAACGATACTGGGAGCGACGGGCGGACGCGAAGACCACGCGATAGGCAACATCAGCCTGCTGGCCGAATATGCGCGGCAGGCCGAAGTACAGCTGGTGACGCCTTACGGCGTCTTCAACGCCGCCGAAGGCACGGCGACATTCGACAGCATGCCCCGCCAACAGGTCTCCCTCTTCACGATAAGGCCCGGTACACGCGTCGCAGTCCGGGGCCTGCGCTACATCCCGGCAGCGGAGGGATTCCGTTCGTGGTGGTGCGGGACGCTCAACGAAGCCGAAGGCGATACGTTCGGGATAGAAACCGACGGCCCCGTCCTCGTCTTCCGCACTTTCGAGCGGAAATCCTGACTCCGCCAGCACTCGCCGCGGCCGACCGGATTCCCCGTCGTTTTCGTATCTTTGCACCGAACGCCGCGCCCGTTCCGAAGGGTTTGCGGCAGCACGCACCGAAACATGCACACACCGCCCGTCATACTTTCCATAGCCGGTTCCGACCCTTCCGGGGGCGCAGGCATTCAAGCCGACATCAAAGCCGTCTCGGCGCTCGGCGGATACGCAGCAGCAGCAGTCACGGCCATTACCGCACAGAACACCCGCGGGGTGACGCACGTCGAATACCTTTCGCCCGAAACCGTCCGGTGCCAATGCGAGGCCGTCTTGGACGACCTGCAACCCGATGCGGTGAAAATCGGCATGGTCGGTACACCGGACATCATCCGTGCCATCTCCTCCGTACTCCGGAAGTACGCCTGCCGGAACGTGGTCTTCGACCCGGTAGCGGTCTCCACCAGCGGCAGGATGCTGACGCAGCCCGACGCGGTGGATGCCGCCTGCGCACGCCTCTTTCCGCTGTGCAGGTTAGTGACGCCCAACCTGCACGAAGCCGCGCTGTTGACCGGGACGACCGTCGCCGACCACAACGGGATGTGCCGTGCGGCGGAAACGCTCTACCGCCGCTACGGATGCGCCTTCCTGATAAAGGGCGGCCATCTGGATGGCGACAGGCTGACCGATGTACTTTACGACGGGGCGCTGCACCTCTGGACGGCCGGACGCATCGACACGACGAACCTGCACGGGACAGGCTGTACGCTCTCCTCGGCCATCGCCACCCTGCTCGGCAGGGGGTTCCCGCTGCCGGATGCGGTCAGCGGGGCACGGGACTACCTGACCGCTGCCATCGAAGCCGCCCGTCCGCTCGCCATCGGCGGAGGAAACGGCCCGCTGTGGCATTTCCCGGACAAAAAATACGGAATGCCATGAAACTGATTGTCATTACCGCTCCGGACTTCGTTCCCGGCGAAGCCGAAGTGCTGCGGGCCCTGCTCGACCGGGGACTGGAGCGGGTACACCTGCGCAAACCGGCTGCGACAGCCGCCGAGCTCGCATCGCTCATCGAACAGTTCCCAACCTCGTACCGACCGCGCATCACGATACACGACCATTTCCCCCTGCAGCACACCTATGCTCTGGGAGGAATCCACCTAAACGGCCGCAATCCCGCCCCTCCCGACGGCTACCGCGGGACGGTCAGCTGTTCGTGCCATTCGCTCGAAGAGGTCGCCGCACAACGCGTCCAGACGGACTACCTGTTCCTGAGCCCCGTATTCGACAGCATCTCGAAACAGGGCTACAGGTCGGGGTTCCCGGAGCAGACGCTGCGCGAAGCGGCACAGGCCGGCATCATCGACAAACGGGTCATGGCCCTCGGCGGCATCTCGGCGGACAACCTCACCGCAGTGCGCAGCCTCGGTTTCGGCGGCGCCGCACTGCTCGGCGACATCTGGGGGCGATTCCGCTCCCCGGCCGACACCGAAAGCCTCCTCCGCCACTTCGACCTGCTGCTGCAAGCCGCCCGCTGACCGACGGAAACGGCCCCGGAAACACGCTGCCGACCGCCCCGTCGTAGGCCAACCGCCGCATGTACATTCAGCAATACGGCACTCAGCACGACGGCAAGGCAACGTTTTGTCCTCCCTTCACCACTCGTGCAGCGCTTCCGATGTTCAGGCCACTGCCCGTAACGCCGCTTCCGGCAATACTCCTGCCCCGTTCACTCAAAGATGCAACCCGCTGCCCCCGCGACACACGGCACGACGGTAAGGCAACGTTTTGTCCTCCCTTCGCCGCACGTGCAGCGCTTCCGATGTTCAGGCCACCGCCCGTACCGTCGCTTCCGGCAATACTCCTGCCCCGTTCATTCAAAGATGCAACCCGCTGCCCCCGCCACACACCGGTAAGACGAAAGCAACATTTCCGCCGAACGGCAATCATCCGAAAGCCGGCCCTCCGCCCATTCGCCGCAGGCAACGTATTCTACCCGTTCACAGACCAGCCCCCCGGCCGGCTTCTGCGACACGCTCCGAGCATCGGCCCCGCCCATCCCATCACAAGGGCATCCCGCCGGAACGCCCCTCGGATACCCGCATCCGCATAGCCGCCCATCCTCCCGGACGGACACCGCCTCCTGCGCACAAAAAAGGGCAACCCGCTTTTACAAGCGGGCTGCCGATACGATACGCCGCAGGGCGTCACTTTTTCAGACGGGCGATGATTTGGTCGGCGACCTTCTTGCCCGACAGGAGCATTCCGCCGAATATCGGCCCCATGCGGGGCGTACCGGATACCGCAGAAGCAGCCATGCCGCAGACATAGAGTCCGGGATATATTTCCTTGGTTCCCTTCACTACCTCGTCCTCGCCGGCCGTCACGTCGAGCGAACGTTCGCCGACGACGCCGCCCGTTTCGGTATCGAGCCGGACACCGTTCTTGCGGGCCACCGTAGCGGCTATCTCGCTGTCGTGTCCGGTACCGTCGATGACTACCCTGGCCAGAATGTTGAGCGGGTCTACATGCAACCCCTCGCGCAGCACGGGCGTCCAGTTCACCACGACGCCGCTCACGCGGTTCTCCTTGTATACCACGTCCTCCACCGAGTAACAGTTGAATACGGTCGCCCCCGCATGTACGGCACGGTACAGCAGGGCCGAGGTGCTTTCCACCGAATCCATCACGTACAGTCCCTCGTCGAAGGGAGCGTAATTGATTCCGAACTCGCGCACGATGTCGATGGCCGCTTCCTGTATCACGATTTGGTTGAACATCATGGCACCGCCCCACATCCCGCCGCCGGGAGCGAGCTTGCGGTCGAACTGGGCCACTTTCAGACCCGCCTTAGCAAGATAGTAGGCAGCCACGATGCCCGACGGACCGCCGCCGACGATGGCCACATCCAGTTCCAAATTCCTTTGCAGCTTGTCGAAATAGGTATTCACAATACCCTGCGACACTTTGGTTTCAATCATATCCTACAATTATTTATCGTTCGTTATTCCGTTTTCTTCCCCTCCGCCAGCCGTATAGTCGCATTCGCGCAGCTGCTGGCTGATGCGCATGGCGCAGAAATGCGGTCCGCACATGGTACAATACTTGCCGTTGAGGTGGTTTGCCTCGCGGTAATAATGCAGCGCGCGTTCCGGGTCGAGGCTCAGGTTGAACTGGTCTTTCCAGCGGAACTCGTAACGCGCCTTGCTGAGCGCATCGTCGCGCACGTCTGCCCCCGGATGCCCTTTGGCCAGGTCGGCCGCATGGGCGGCTATCTTGTACGTCACCACCCCCACGCGCACGTCTTCCTTCTGCGGCAGGGCGAGGTGCTCCTTGGGCGTGACGTAACAGAGCATGGCCGTGCCGTACCATCCTATCAGCGCGGCGCCGATGGCGCTCGTGATGTGGTCGTAGCCGGGCGCGATGTCCGTCACCAGCGGGCCGAGCGTATAGAACGGCGCCCCGTGGCACTTCTCTATCTGACGGTCCATGTTTTCGCGTATCTTGTGCATCGGTACGTGCCCCGGCCCCTCGATGAAAGCCTGCACGTTCTTCGCCCACGCCCGCTGCACCAGCTCGCCCATAGTATCGAGCTCGGCGAACTGCGCCCGGTCGTTGGCGTCGCGGATGGCTCCCGGACGCAGCCCGTCGCCGAGCGAGAGCGCCACGTCGTACTGCGCGCAAATGTCGCAGATATCGTCGAAGTGCTCGTAAAGAAAGCTCTCCCGGTTGTGCGCCTTGCACCACTGCGAAATGATACTCCCCCCGCGGCTGACCATACCGCACAGACGGTCGTTGGCATATTGGATATTCTTCAGCCGGATGCCGCAGTGGATGGTGAAGTAATCGACGCCCTGTTCGCATTGCTCTATCAGCGTGTCGCGGAACAGCTCCCACGTCAGCTCCTCGGCCCTGCCCTTTACCTTTTCCATGGCCTGGTACATGGGCACCGTTCCCACCGGCACGGGACAGTTGCGGATTATCCATTCGCGCGTCTCGTGAATGTTGTCGCCCGTGGAGAGGTCCATCAACGTATCGCCGCCCCATTTGCAGCTCCACACGGCCTTTTCCACTTCCTCCTCGATGGTGGACGAGGTGGCCGAGTTGCCGATATTGGTGTTGATTTTGACCAGGAAACGCGAACCGATTATCATGGGCTCGGCTTCCGGATGGTTGATGTTGGCGGGCAGCGCCGCCCGGCCTGCGGCGATTTCCTGCCGGACGAATTCCGGCGTGATGTACGACTCGATGCCCAGCTCGCGGCAGTTCATGTTCTCGCGGATGGCCACATACTCCATTTCCGGAGTGATGATGCCCTGTCGGGCATAATACATCTGCGTCACCTGACATCCCTTTTTCGCCCGGTAGGGAGGCTGGATGTGTTCGAAGCGCAGGCGGTCGAGGCTCCGGTCGGCGAGCCGCGCCCTGCCGTATTCGGAAGTGATTCCGGGCAATCGCTCCACCTCCCGTTTCCGTATCCACTCCTCCCGCAGACGCGGCAGCCCCTTGCGCAGGTCTACCGGTACGTCCGGGTCGCTGTACGGCCCGCTGGTGTCGTAAATGTACACCGGCGGATTCTCCGTCATCGTTTTCTTCCCGTCCTTTACGACAACCGTCGGCGTCAGCCGCACGCGCCGCATCCCCACCCGGAGTTCCGGATAGAGGAAACCGGGCAGATAGACTTTCTCGGAATCGGGATAACTGATTCTGATGCTTTCTTCCATAAATTTATGCTGAAACTTGTTGTGCCATACGCATCACCCGCCGCATCTCCTGCACCGGGTCGGCGGCCCGCAGGATGCTCCCGCTGAGCGCGACGCCGTCCAGTCCGGCCCCGGCCAGGGCGGACATGTCTTCGGCCGTCACGCCGCCGATGCCGACGACGGGCAGTCCGATGCCCTCCTCCCGCATGCGTGCGGTGAGCGCCCGGTAGCCTTCGAGCCCCAGAATGGGGGCGAGCTTTTGTTTGGTTGTCGTATACCGGAACGGGCCGCAGCCGATATAGTCGGCGCCGCCTTCGCAATGCATCCGGATGTCGTCGAACGTGTTGGCCGTTCCCCCGATACGGAATCCCGGACCGAGCAGGCGACGGGCTTCGCGCACCGGCATGTCCGTTCGGCCGAGGTGCACGCCGTCGGCATGCAGCCGCCCGACGAGCTCCACACGGTCGTCGATGATAAATACCGCACCGTAACTGCGGCACAGCGCCTGCGCACGCAGGGCCGTCTCCTCGACCTGCGCATCCGGCAAGTCCTTCATGCGCAACTGTATCCAGCGGCATCCTCCTTCCAGCGCGATGCGCACCGAATCGAGGTAGGTAATGGTATCGGTCTGATGGGTGATGAATTGTACGCCGAACATCTTTCTTCCACTCCTTAAACGGGTTTAGGAAAACGAAAGTGCCCGAATGCGCACGAACAAGAAAGCAAGTATATACTCAGAAAAAATCCCTACGACGGTATTGACCGTATCAGGTTCATTGGGTATAATCTCAGCCGCCCCCACGGAGGCACCCCCTTTTTCCGAGGACAAATATACAAATATTCGCTGAAATACGAAAGTGCATGCGGCCCTTTGTGCCGGTGCACGATTACGAAGCAATTCGTTTGAAATGAATAAACGGATAATGTTCAGAAATTCCAACGCCCGGCCCGAATTTATCGGAACTGTTTCACTCCGACGCCTGCGCTCTCCGGAACGATTGCCCCGCCGTGCTCCCGCCCCGGACACCGCGGAACGATTCGTACCGCCACGGACAAGTGTACTGCTAAAGCCTCCCTGCACAAAGGACGATGCCGGCCCGAAAAAGGGGCCGGCATCGTCCTTTCCTGCTTTATGCCATCGTTTTTCTTACCGTTTCACGAAGCTGCCCGTATAGCGATGGCCGTCGTGTTCCACGACTACCGAATAGGCACCCGGTGCGAGATGCGACACGTCGTTGCCGGCCGCCACACCGCTGCCGTCCAGCGTAACCGAAAGGTTGCCCACCTGACGGGCTCCAGCATCGTATATCCTGATGCTGGCCATGCCGCCGGTCGCCCCGCCGATACCGATATTCAGTACATCGTCGGCCGGATTGGGATACAGACTGATGCTTCCTGGCGTCTGCGTCTGGCCACCCGACGAAGGATTCTCTTTCACCGTTACCCGTACCGAGCGCGTGTGGGTATCGCCGCCGGCCTCCGTACCCGTAACGGTAACGGTTGCGCTACCCATCTTAAGCCCCGTAACGGTCATCATGTTTCCGTTCACCGCTACGACAGCCACGGACGTGTCCGAACTTCCGGCCGTATAGGTCAGTCCTCCCGTCACGCCGAACAGTTCGTCGAGGTTCACCCTACCGGTAAAAGGCTCGGCATGAGTATTGTCGGGCAGTTCCACCACCGTCTCCTGCGGCATGGGGTCAGCGGTTACGGAAATCCCCATGTTCTTCGAAATAGAAAGCCCTTCGAGGTCTGCCACCTTAATGGTCAGGTACGTATCGCCCTTCTTCAGTCCTGTAATCTGCACGATGCCGCCCTCGAGCATTTCCCCGACAGCAATCGAAGCGTCGGCACTGGTCACCGAGAAAGTCAGCTCATCGTTCGGCAGGTCGGGGTCGGTGAAGTGTTCGTTCAGGTCCACGGTAGTAGTAAAGCTGCCGGATACGGGCAGTTCCACCCTGCCGAGCGGTTTGATGATTTCCGGACTCAGGTTGGTATGTTCGATGGTAGTACCTTTGCCTTCGGTATACTCCGTCGATTCGTTTCCAAAACGGTCTACGCTCTTTACCCGGAACACATAGGTCGTTTCGTGTTCGAGACCGCCTATCGTGTATTCGGCCACTTCACCCACATCGGCACGGTTGTAAAGCGTAGTGGTCTGCCATGCGGCATCCCCGTCGGCAGTGCCTTCCGGTGCATAAGAGACATTGTATTCGGAAACCGCCAGCCCGTTGCCGTCGGCCGAAGCCGTTACGGAAAGCGTCAACTTCTGTTCCACTTCGCCCTCGGCACTTACTGCCGCCGGAGCGGCGGGAGCGGTATTCGGATTGGAAAGTTCTATCATGGTCGCATCCGCCAGGCCCACGCCGAGCCCGTTGGCAATATCCGTATTCCTCTGATACTGGCCTACGCTCCGGTACCCGCGCAGCAGGATTTCGCGGAGCTTATCGGGTGTAAAGCCCGGTTTGCCCACGCCGTAATGCGATACAATAAGGGCCGCGATTCCGGATACGTGCGGACAAGCCATCGACGTTCCCGACAAATAACCATACGTATCGGGCGGATAGGTGCTGTACACCTGCCCTTCCATGCTGAAGTCCGTATCCGTCGAACCGGCACCGCCGGGAGCGAAAATGTCCGCGGAAGAACCGTAATTGGAATATGCCGCCTTCACATAGTTGGGCATCATCGACGTCACGCACACCACGCGGTCGTCGGCTCCGGGATAGGAAGGACGTCCGGAGAAATCGTTGCCCGCCGAGAAAATGATGATACCCCCCTTCATCGGTCCCGTCTGTTCGCCGTCAGGGCCGATACCCGCGTTCTCGATGAAATAATCCATCGCCACGGCCATATCTTCGGGAATGGCCGTATACATCTGGGAATATCCCCAACTGTTCTGGCTGATGACCGCTCCGTTGTCTGCCGCATAACGGTACACATCGGGATAATCCCCGTCGGAAGAATCTTCCGGGTCGAATATCTGGCACGACATGAGCCGTGCGCCGTCGCCGTTGCCCGTACCGCCGGCGACACCGGCGACACCGATACCGTTGTTGTTCGTGGCGGCTACCGTACCTGCCACATGCGTCCCGTGATGACCGGGTTCTATCGCACCCGTTCTCGTCTTGCCGTTATAACCGTATACGTCGTTTTTGACGCCGTTGCCGTCATTGTCCGTGTTGGGCGCGCCGTTCAGCTCCCCTTCGTTCACCCACATGTTGGCCGCAAGGTCGGGATGGTCGTACTGGATGCCCATGTCCATAACGGCCACGATGACGCTCGGGTCGCCGCCGCCGTACATCTCCCAGGCCTCGAAAAGATTGATGTCGGCACCCGCGCGTGCCACCACTTCTCCCTCTGTATTGTACATCGTCCCGTCGTTATGGTAATGCCATTGCAGCGGCAGACCGGGGTCATCGAAAGGCATCTTGTCCTTGCTTCCCTCCCAGCCCGACTTTTCGGTCGTTGCCGCCGGCTGCGGGTCATCCAAATACACCTTGTACACGGGCCGCGCATAAGCCACACCGGACAGCGCCGCGAAACCGGACTGCGCACGCGAAACGGGCACGTCTTCGTCGAACGTCACGTCGTACCACAGATGCAGGCCGTATTTCTTGTGCCGTTCCGTAAAACGGGGGTCGGTACCGAAGACATGTTCTATCCTGGTAGCGCCCAACTGTGCAGCGAGCCTGTCGAGTTCGGGGTCGCCCGAATCGGCCTCGCCGCGGGTAAACGAGCCCGTCCGCAGAGTGGTGGCATTGTCTGTCAGGCGAATCCTGAGTTTCCCCTGCACGACATCGCCGCCGAAATCTTCCTGTTTCTGGTCATTGCCGCCACCGGAACCTTTACCGGTAACGGCAGGGTCTTTCGCACAAGAGGCCACTATGCCGGCCACGGCGAACAAATATAAAAAGTATCGTTTCATCTTAAATATGGATTAGGTATCCTTTATTATATAACACCCGAACCTCCGCACTTATTGCATTTACTCCGAGTACATCTTTGCGAAGTTAATAAAACTTCCGATATTCTCCCAACAATACGTTCCAATAAAACGCCCGGCCCGGAAAATAGCATGCGCTTCTTTCGTACCGCAGTCCGACGAGGCCTGCCTCCGCAGGGACAAAAGAAGTACGGATGCCGGTAGAACGCTTCCCTGCGGCAAGCGTCGCATGTACGAAGGGGGCAACGGTCGTTCCGTTGTCCCCTTCATACGGCACCATTCCTGCGCGAGCACGCGCGCCTCAACGTTTCACGAACGTACCCGAATACTTCCTGCCTTCGTATATGACAACCACCGAATAGGTGCCCGGACTCAGTACGGATACGTCCCTGTTCCACGTACCGTTGTCATCCAACACTGCGTCCGCATCGATTACCGTCCGCGCCGATGCATCGTATACCCGGACTGCCGCCGCGCCCGATGCGCCCGACAGCCGTATACGGAGCTCGCCGTTCACAGGATTGGGATAAATCGAGAGCGCCCCGCCCGAAGCGTCGGCATCTTCCGAAACGACAACGGTAAATTCCGAACCGACCGTATCGTACCGGCCGGGCTTGCAGGACAAAGTCACCGCCGCACGTCCCCGTGCCACCGGAACGATGTTGAGCTTCCCCTTACTGATGCTGACTTTCACCACGGACAGGTCGGAGCTTTTCGCCACATACTTGTATTCCGCTCCTTTTATTACATGGAAATATTCCGCCAGCGGCAGGGAGAGCACATGCCCGCGACCGGCTCTTTCAATCGTCACGTCCGGCACGGGCCGGTGGATGACCGAAACGGCGAATGCGGCATCCGCATATTCGCCCTCCAGGTCGGAGATGCGCACGACCACCTCCGTCGTACCGATTCCGACAGGTTCCAGCGTCGCTTCGGCACCGTCGAGCGAAATTTCGACGATACCCTCTGCACCCGTCTTCACGACCTCATAGCGCAGTTCGTCGCCGTATTCGGCGATATCCGCATCGTAGCAATAGGCCGACAGGTCGTATCTACGGACATGCTCCACACCCGTCTTCTGGATAATGAAATCGTTTATCGCCGCCGTTATCACGGGCGGACGGTTGACATGAGGCAGCGACTTTACCCTGTCCGACCAGGGCTGCGACAAATTGCCGTACCGGTCTTCGGCCGTTATCGACACATCGAACTCCGTATTGGCCGGCGCCGTCGCCGAATAACTGAAATCCGTACCAGCCTCCGCGTTGCATGCCAGGCGGAGTTCCGTCGGCACCGCCTCCGCCTCACCGACAGGTGCATAGCGCAACAGGAGCCATGCCGCCGCATCGCCGTTCGCATCTTCGGGCACCTTGCAGGAGAATACCAACCCGTCGGCGACGCCCTCCACACCGGCTTGCTGCGGAGCAGCGGGCGGTGTACCCGGATTCCTATAATAATTATCTATCAGCGAAGCGTCGACCAGCCCCACTCCGAGCAGGTTCCTGCAGTCTTCATCCTGATAGTCCCCGACATTACGGTAACTGCTGAGGAGGATACGGCGCAGCTCTTCGGCCGTAAAACCCGCGCCGCCGTATTGCGAAACGATAAGCGCCGCGACGCCCGAAACATGCGGCGTCGCCATCGAGGTGCCGGACAGATAGCCGTATCCGCTTTCGGTCAAGGTACTGTACACGGCACATCCGCTTCCGTCCGAATCGTCTCCGCCCGGCGCCATGATATCGGCCCCCTGACCGTACTGCGAATAGTAGGCCCGTTTGTAATCGGGGCCCATTGCAGTCACGGCAATGACCCGCTCGTCCGCAGCGGGATAAAATATCCTGCCCTTGTACTGGACTCCGGAATCGTGGTCGTTGCCCGACCCGAAGATGCAGACGCCCCCCTTCATGGGACCGCGCTGCACGTCGTTCACGCCGTCGCCGTCCGTATCGTCCATACCGGCATTGGCGATGAAATAATCGAGTGCCGCACTCACATCGGCGGGCATCACATCCATACTCACCACCCAACTGTTGGAAGCGATGACGGCTCCATTATCGGCCGCGTAGACGAACGCATCCACATAACGCGACTCCTGAACACCGGAGTAGAACTGAACGGACATGATGCGCACGCCGTCACCGTTGCCCGTACCTCCGGCAATGCCGCACACGCCCGTACCGTTGTTGTTCACGGCCGCGATGGTACCGGCTATATGCGTTCCGTGGTCCTCCCCTACGATGGTTCCCGTACAGTTCCCGAAATCATATCCGTACACGTCGTCCACGTAACCGTTCCCGTCGTCATCGACGCCCTTGCTGCCGTACAGTTCGGCTTCGTTCACCCACATGTTGGCAGCAAGGTCGGGATGGTCCCACTGCACGCCCGTATCCATCACGGCCACGATGACATCCGGACGGCCCGCATTGAATTTCCTCCACGCTTCGAACAGGTTGATGTCCGCCCCGGTTTTCCAGGCAATTCTGGAACCGTCGTTATGGTAATGCCACTGCTTATCTACCTCCGGGTCGTTGACAGGCGCCGCCCCTTCGGAATATTTGGGCCGGAACGGCTCATACAGATATTCCGCCGGCATCGCGACAGGATTGTCCGCCCAACGAATCCGCCAGATGGGCTGTACGTGGTCGATGCCGGGAACCGAAGCCAGTTCGCCGCCGGCACGGGTAACCGAGGCATTCTCATCGATTCGGATGTCGTACCACAGATGCAGGCCGAACCTGCGCCGCCGTTCGGCGAATCTTCCTCCCTCGGCAAATACGCGCCGGATTTCGGTCGCCCCGAAACGGGCTGCGACCTCGTCGAGCGCCCTGTTGCCCGAAGCCGCCTCCCCCCGCGTGAATTTCCCTACATGCAACGGCAGGGCATTTTCGGCGAGCCGGACTCTTACCCAGCCTGCCACATAATCCTCCTCCCCGCCATTCTGTCCTGTTTCCGCATCGGCCGGTGCCGCAAACGGTTCGGACAATGGGTCCCGCGTGCATGCCGCGATAGCAAACGCAGCAGCCGCAGCCGTCAAAATCCATTTTCCATTTTCCATTTTTCGTTCGGTTCATTGAGGTTTAAAGTATTTAGGTTCCTGTTCCACCCTGCACTTCCTTGTGGAACATCATTCGTCCTTATAAATTTACGGCTTTACGGTTCTATTCCTCTATTCCGTTCCCCCGGCGCCCGTGCGCAAGAGTATTTTTCCCGGAACGGAATAAATCCGCAAAGCCGTAAATCTTCCCGCTTCGAAGCGGTATCGTACTATTTCTTCACTACAGTTCCCCTGTACTCGCTGCCGCCTTGGTGTACGACCACCGTATAAACGCCCGGAGCGAATCCGCCGACGGCGTCTATCCTTGCCGTACCGTTCGCATCGAGTTCCGCTTCGGTCTCGAATACCCGGCGTGCGGCCGCATCGTAGAAGATGATGTCGGCGCTGCCGGCACCCGCTCCGCGAAGGCCCACGTTCACGTAGTCGTCCGCAGGATTGGGCCAGAGGCTGAGGCTCTGCGCCGCACCGGGCTGGCTGCCGGGCTCTTCGTTAACCGAAACGGAAAGTTCGTCGCTGTCCGATTCACCGGCCCGGTCGGTAACCGTTACCGTCACTACCGCATTCCCTTGGGCCAGAGCCGTCACCCGAAGCGTCGCACCGTCCACCGAGGCCGACACGATGCCCTCATCGGAGCTGACCGCCGCGAATGTCAGTTCGTCGTCCGGCATCTCGGCATCCGTTACATACAGATTCAGGTCGTATTCCTTCATGAAGCTGCCGCCTGAAGGGAGCGTCAGGCTTCCCAGTTCTCTCGAAAATACCGGAGCTCCGGCGCTGCCGGCCAGTACCGTCACATTGATGGTAGCCGACGTGGAAGCACCGCGCGTATCGGTCGCCGTAACGGTCACCACGCTCGTACCCTTCGCAATCGGAATTATCGCCAGCGCCCTGCCGCCGCGCAGCTCGGTCTTCACTACCTTGTCGTTGCTGTTCTCGGCCGAAAAGGTGATTTCGTCGCCGTATTGTTCATCTGCGTCATCGAAATAATTGACCAGCGTATAGAGCCGCGCATATTCCTCGCCCGCCTGCCGTATCTCCACGTCGGAAAATTCGCGCAGCAATTCCGGAGCGTGGTTCTCGAATTCGAGCGTTTCGGACTGCAGTTCGATGTATTCCGATTCGTTACCGTAACGGTCCACGGCATTGAGCCTGAACTTGTATTCGGCCTCGCTCTTGCCGGGGAACATATAGACGAACTGTTCGCCCGCATCGTAATTGTTGGTGAGCACCGTCCGGGTCATCTCCCCTGCGGTGCCGTTCACCACCTCGGCGTACTCGAAATTATACGTAGCCACCGGCATGCCGTTGCCGTCCACGGGCACCGGCCCCGTTATCTTGACGGCGGTAGGAGCCGCTATTGCCTCGAACTGGGGCGTCTGGGGCCCCTCCGTCGGTCTTTCGGTCAATGCGAGCGTCACGTCGATAAGCCCCTTGCCGATGCCGCCGTGATATTTCGGGTCCATGTAAATGCCCAACGGCCGGCAGCTGCGTTCGAGCCTGCTGCGGAGTTCGTCGGCCGTAAAGCCCTGACCTTTGAACTTGGCGAGAATGAGCGCGGCGATACCGGAAACATGGGGGGTAGCCATGGAGGTACCCGCACTGAATGCATACCCGTCGCCGGGATAGGTGCTGTATACGCCCCATTCCTCCGGCCTGTTATAATCTGCAGTGCCCGGTTGATTTCCTCCGGGAGCCATAATATCGATGCCCTCGCCGTATTCGCTGTACCATGCGACCGTCATGTCGGCATCGATGGCGCCGACACCTACCACACCCTCGTACTTGGCCGGATAGAACACTTCGTTCGTTCCGGAGTTGCCCGCACCGGCTATCACGAGGCCACCTTGCATGGGCCCGGTCTGCACGTCGTTGATACCGTCTCCGTCCAAATCGTCCCAACCGGCATTGGCCCGGAAGTAATCGATACCGTCCTTGGTAGCCTGGTCCATCCCGTCCTGCCTGACGGTCCAGCTGCACGACGCGATAACGGCCCCGTTGTCGGCAGCATAGGCGAACACATCGTCCAGCGGTATATCATCGCTCGCATCATCCCTGATAATCTGCAGTGTCATCAGCTTGACGCCGTCTTTATTCCCCGTTCCGCCCGCTACGCCGCAACCTCCTTTACCGTTGCCGTTCACGGCCGCTATCGTACCGGCAACGTGCGTACCGTGCGTACCGGCCACCAACAGGCCGTTCGGTTCGTCGTGCGGGCGATAGTTGGGCATAAAGCAACCGCCGTATATATCGTCGATATAACCGTTCCCATCATCGTCCACGTTCTTCTCGCCGTTCAGTTCGGCTTCGTTAATCCACATGTTGTCCGCCAAGTCGGGATGGTCCCACTGCACGCCGGAGTCGATAACCGCCACGATGATTTCGGGGTCTCCTTTGGTGCCGAGCACTTCCCACCCCTCGAACAAATTGATGTCGGCACCGGGTACCGACCCTTCCAGCGACCCGTCGTTGTTGTAATGCCATTGCTTGGGCAGGTCGGGGTCGTCGAAAGGAAGGTCGTCCGCCGTCATCGACTGGCGCACCTTGGTCGTGGCCGGGATATAGACATACTCGGCCGGCACGATGGGGCCGCCGAGCAGCTTCACCTTGTATATGGGCTGCGCATAAGAGATACCGGGCAGGTCGGCGATGGAAGCCTCCGCACGGGTGACGGGTATGTCCTCGTCGATTTTGATGTCGTACCACCGATGCAGGCCGAACCTGCGACGGCGTTCGGCGAACCGGCCACCGTCGGCATACACCCGTCGTATTTCGGTAGCACCGAGCTGAGCCGCTATCTCGTCGAGCCGCGGGTCGCCCGAATCCACTTCGCCGCGGGTAAAGGCGCCCACCTTGAGCGGCGCGGCCGATTCATCCAGTTTAATCCTCACCCATCCTCTTACGGCGACATCATCGCCGTAATGAACGTAGCCTTGATTATCATCCCCCGAAGCATGGCCGGTGCCATCCTCCGGAAAGGGTTCTTTCACGCACGAGGCGCAAAGTGCGGCCATAGAAAGAATGGCCAGATAAGCATTGAATTTCATGTCAGAAAAGGGGTTGTAGTCCGTTTTTCACTTACTGCTCCGCATATGCCGCGGAGACGATGCCACTTGGGCTGTCTGCGAAAATATATAAAATTATCGCTTTTTCCGCACATAACCCCGTTTATTTACAACCCTCCCGACGGGAACACCGGAATACGCATCCCACACGAGCGTGCAACATACATACAATCAGCATGCTGAATCGGCCGCACCGCTCCGGACGGACAGCTGCTTTTTCCGGAACCGAACGAAAAAACGCGGTTCGCTGCGTGCCCCGTCGGGCGACGAGAGACGGACAGGCTGCCCCTACCGCCGGAAGGTCGGAAAATTATCCCTATTTTTACGGGCGCAAACAACAACTAACGACCGGTCATGGAAGAAGACATAAGAATAGACAAATGGTTGTGGGCGGTCAGGATATTCAAGTCGCGCAGCGATGCGGCAGAAGCGTGCCGCATGAACCGCGTGACGGTGAACGGCAGCTACTGCAAACCCTCCCGCGAGCTGCGCGAAGGCGACACGGTGGAGGTACGGAAACTTCCCGTCACCTATTCGTACCGCGTGAAGGGGCTCGTATCCAACCGCCAGCCCGCCAAAAACGTACCGCTGTATGCCGAAAACATCACGCCGCAGACGGAACTCGACAAACTGAACATTCCCCGCGAGACGATATTCATCGCGCGCGACCGCGGCACGGGACGCCCCACAAAAAAGGAGCGCCGCGAAATAGACGCGCTGATGGGCGAACTCTACCTGGACGAAGAGTGACCCGAAGCATGCCCGTTCCCCGCTTTCTGCCCGCACCGTTCCGCTGGCCCTTTCAACGCAGTCCCGCATTTTCATACCTTATATTATATATCCCGTCCGCTGCATCCGCATGGCACGGATTATGATTCGCATCATCCGGCGTATCCCCGACAAAGAGGGGGCGCCCCGACATTACGGACAAAATACGGAGGGACATGAAAAAGACGGTACACCGGGCGGAGAGCCGCGGCCATTTCGACCATGGGTGGCTGGACACCTACCATACCTTCAGCTTCGCCCGCTACTACGACCCGCACCGGGTCCATTTCGGTGCACTGCGGGTACTCAACGACGACACGGTGCAGGGCGGCGAGGGTTTCGGCACGCATTCCCACGAGAACATGGAAATCGTTTCCATCCCGCTGGAAGGCATCCTCGAACACGGCGACAGCATGGGCAACAACGGCCGGCAGCTGCGGCCGGGGGAAATACAGGTGATGAGCGCGGGAACGGGCATCCGCCACAGCGAATTCAACGGCAGCACGGCGGCTCCCGTACGCTTCCTGCAAATATGGGTGATTCCCGAAAGACGGGGACTGACGCCGCGCTACGAGAACATCCGGCTGGAAGAAGCCGTCCGGGGACGGTTGCAGCCGATTGTGGCTCCGTACGGCCACGGGAGCCGTCATGTCGGCTGGATACACCAGCGGGCATGGTTTTACTTGGGAACGCTGGATGCCGGACAGAGCGTCGTCCACCGGCTGCACGCACAGGAGCACGGGGTGTACCTGTTCGTCATCGAGGGAACAGTGAACGCCGCCGGCGAAACGCTCGGCCGCCGCGACGGTATCGGAATAAGCGATACCGCATCGGTGGAGGTAACGACCGGCACACCGGCACGTATCCTGCTGATGGAGGTGCCGATGAACTGGTAAGGGCGTCCGCACCGCATGCGGAACACGACAGGGGGACGGCCTTTTCGGTCGTCCCCCTGCCTGTCCCGCAGCCCGATGCCTTACAGTACGATGCCTCCGTCCACGGAAACACGGTGCTTCACATTCCCGCGGCAGTCGTATTCGGGATACTCCGCAGGTGCGGCTTCGAGCAACTCCACGGCTGCGGCGAGCAACGTTTCGGCATCGGCACGTACCCGCCTGCGCAGTCGGGCCAGCGTCGCATCGTCCGCCGGCTCGAACGAGTCGCCCCCGAATTTCACGATACCGAGCCTTCCGGGACGGACGGCCGCATCGGGCAGCACGAGGTATTTGACGAACAGGGCGAGGACGGGTTTCACGCAACTGTCGAGGAAGGTATCGTATTTCCCCGCAGCGAGCGCATCGCAGAAGGCCCCGCCGAGTACGGGCCGCAAATACCGCCGCTGTGCGGCGAGCAGGAGGCTTTCGGTCACGAGTCCCGCAGCCACCGCATCCGTACTTCCGAAAGCCGCCCGGACAGCCTCTTCGGGCGTCATCAACAATTCCATATCGCTAAACCTTTTTGAACGCCTGCCGTACCGTTCGCTTGTCTTCCCGCTCGCGGAACGCCGCGCACGGCCCGACACAGGCATCTTCGTATTTTTTACATAACTTTACGCAAGACAAACAACGCCGTCATGAAAGACCTCATCCTCCGGGAAATCGAACTGACCGGGAAAGTGCTGGAAGCCATCCTTCTGAAAATCGGACGCATCCTGAAAAACGGCGGGGAGAACCACCTGTCCGAAACCGTACGCGACGACATGCGGGAAGGGCTCGGCCTGGATTTCGACTCCGTCGTAGCGGAGCGCGACCCGGCCGGCACGCTGACCGACCGGTACGGTTTCGACAACGGCAGCCTCGAAAAGTTCGCCGAAATCCTCTACCTGCTCGCCTCTTCCTCTCCGGACACGGCCGCCCGCCGGCAGACGGCTGCCGCAGCAATTTCCATCTACGAGTACCTCGAAGCGCACGCTTCATGCTGCTTCTTCGACCGGTACCACATCCGCAAAGAGCTGGAAAAATACCTCTGACTTTCCCCCTGCATCAGTCGATATTCCGCATGGCGTATTTGGTTATCTGTGCCACGAACAGCTGTTCCTGTTCGTCTTCGGGGTCGTAATCGAGCCCGTCGGCCCGCCGGGCTTCCCATACCTTCATATACAGCGGTTTGCTCCGCGTAGGCGGACGGTTCACGACCGAAAGCGAACCGCACTCCTCCCGCAGCACCTGTCCCATGAGCGCCTTCAGCGGGTCGAGCAGCTCCTCCTGCGCCGAAAGGATGACCGTATTGAGCGCCACCTCGTACTCATGCAGGATGCGTTCCGAATCAAACCCGGAGCCGTAGTCGAGTCCGCTAAGGGAACGAAACCACGAATGGGCCACCACGATGTCGGAAGTGGCCTGCTCGTGCAGGTCTCGCCAGTCGCCTTCGTTGGACGAGGCGATGGGAATGTAACGCGAGCTGTCGCCCGCCTCGCAGTCCTTTATCATGAACATCACCTGTCCCGGCTTCCCGGCGAACTTGCGTTCGGCACGGCGCACCAGCTCCTCGGCCTGCTCTTCGTTGTCCACGCCGCCGTCGAGCATCATCACGCCCGAAAGTTGGAAAGAGTTGTCGAGCCGGCTGATGTTCCAGCAGTCAGTCTTGTAGGCAATCGCCGAAACGTTCATGCCGGCGATGTAGGAAGGCACGCCGTAGTGTCCGAACATCGGTTCGTAGTCGCTGTAATGGATGACGGCATGCAGTTTCCCGTCGGCCCCCGTTTCCGTCAGCGGCCACAGGGGAAGCGACCGCGCCTCATCCGCATCGTAGCGCGACCAGTCCTGGTGAAGCAGCACGTGGCTGCCGTCGCACGCGAGCCGGCACCGCGACGCATCCTGATGGAACAGCGCGAGAAACGAAGCCTCGGCATCGGTCACCACCTCCACGAATGCGTTCCCGAACAGCACCCGGTCCAGCGCGAGTTTGCGCAGCACCTGCCGCAGCGTCTCCCCGTCGCGGTTCACGTGCCGGATGAATGCCGCGAGTCCCGGCAATCCCTCGTCATGGGTGAACCCCTTGCCGGCGATGTAGTCGGCCTTGTCATTGACAATCCGTCGGTGGATGGTAGCCCGGCGGTACATCAGCGAAAGGGCATACGGGTAAAGGTTGTCGTTGCCCCATCTCCAGAACCCGCTGCCGGACGCCGCCCGCGGAGCCGGCCGAAAAATGTCCCGCGCCGTATTCCGCGGGGTGAACAGCCTCGGCACAAACCCCTTCCGCTCTCTATTCTTCTCCATCTGCTATCCTATTGTAACGGTTTGTAACGGTAACTGAATCATCGTGCCCATCCTCCGGCAGCGTTCCCGTAAAGGGTTTCGAAAACGAGACGTCCCTGGAACGCAGCACGAGGAGGGCACCGGAATCCTCGTCGTACAGGGCTCGCGTATCGACCTCCGCCGAAGCCGTGCGCAGCGGACATTCCTCCCCGAACTCAGGCGACCAGCCCGCGAGGAACGCCCCGCCGGAGGCGGTACGCACCAGAGCGACGAGCCCCTGCGCAGCGGCGATAGTAAGCGACGCGAGCGCTGCACAAGCGTGCGCATCGGCCCGTGCGAGGCTGAACGAAAGTTCGTGCACCACGCACACCTTCGGGTAATCGCCCGAAACGTACTGACGGTACCGCGCCGTATCCTCGGCAAATTCGTAGCGGACGAAAGCGGCACCGCCGCGGAGCGTCACGTCCGTCACCGCATCCGCACCGCGGTCGTAGACGCATGCCGATACGTCTGCCGACGCCGCGAGCCACACATCCGAAAGGCCGCCTTCGCACCGCTCCGCCGGCCTGGTGAATCCGGAAATCGATGCCATGCGCTATTTCGCGTAACCCAGCGATACGAGTTCCGGCAGCAGGTAGTCGCAGCCGGCCATGAATATCGCACGCTGTCTGTTCTCCATCAGGTCGGGGTTGTACCACATACGGACTTCCGAACCGGGAAAATCGCTCGTGTTGAGCGCGAGGGCGAGGTTGCGCCGGTCGGTCAGCAGCACGAAGGAGACGCCCAGGTCGTAATACTTGGTCAGATAACCGCCCAGCTTCATGTCGATGACCGGAATCCCCTTGTACATCAGGCTGCCGGGGCCGTTCTGACGGGCATAATAGGCAGCCTCGTTTTCGGCGGCTTCGAGGCTGTCCTCGTAGGCGCCGAAAACATCCGCCGTCACGAAGAAGGCGAGCTGCCCTTCCGAGCGGATGCTGCGCAGCTCCTCGGAGGCATTATCCCACACCGACTTCAGACGCGCCTCCACCGTGTCCGCCGTCACCGATTCGTACACCTCGACCGGAATATCCTGCTCCTCCACATCGGCGAGGATACGGCAGAGAAATCCGTCGAACGTATTGAGCCCTTCGGCCCGCGCGGTTTTTCCCAGCCACATCGTGGCCCGCACGCTCTCCATGATGGCATTGCGGAACAAAGCCGTCTCGGCCGCTTCGAGCTCCGTGCCGGTCAGGTCGTCGAGCTGCGTGAGGGCGCTCTGCGTCAGGCTGTCGTACACGAGCGAGAAATACTCGTCGGCGGAATAGCTCATTTCGGCCTTGACGCGGTGGAGCTCTATCGTCTTGGTATAGCGTTCCGCCGAGTTGGAGCCGGTCCACCCGGCACTGGCATATTTGCGCAGCACGTCGTCGGGACGGTGCCAGAAATGGAGTCTGGTCGGTGCGGGCATGTTGTACATCACCTTGATGCCCAATTCCCTCGCCCCTTCGTCGGCGAAGACGGGCCGGAAAAATATGTTCTCCAGGTCCCTGCCGAGATACGTCTTGGAATTCTCAATCTTGCTCATAGGCTTCTGTTTGTAATTAAAAAAGTTAAAAATATATCGCATGTCCGGACGTACCGGCCGCTACGTGTTTCCTGCCGACCGCACCGTCCCCGGCGGGTAGTACGGCCCGCCGAAAACGAGCCGCAGCGAAAACCGGCACCCTGCACACAACGTTGCCGAATTAAATTAAAGACTGCATGCCGGCCTTCCCCGACCGCATGTGCGGTTCCCCGCAGCGCCCCCGCCGCTGCCGACAACCCGAACGATACCGGTTTCCGGCAGCAGGAATACCTTCCGACCGACGCCTCAACGCGGCCTCATGTTCAAGGCATCCTGGCGGTACGCCTCTTCGTTGGGCGTGGGTCTGTAATCGTCGTTCGAAGGGTCTTCCACGGGCAGAGTCAGCGTGGGATACGCTTCCTGCTGCGCAGCCTCCGACCATACAGCCGCACGGTCAGACGGAAGTTCGGGGCCGGCAGCCTCGTGCGGTGCTTCGGGAACGTCCCCGACCGGACGGGGCGGTACAATGTCTGCCGATACGTCCGATGCGGCAGGCCGTTTCCGCTCCCGACCGAACAGCCGGCCTAAGAACTGCAGCAGCACCCGCACCCGGTCTGCCGGCCGTTCCGGGAGCGCTTCCGGCTCCTCCCCTCCGACCTCCGGCGGAGGCGTCAGTCCGAAAAACCGGCACAGCATCGCCACCTCTCCGTCGGACGGTTCCGCCGCACACGCCACACGGGAGGGAACGACCGCATCGGCCAACCCGGCCTCCACCGTCTCCTCCGGCGTCAGCCAGCGTCCCCGGCCGGCATTCTCGTTCATCAGCTTGGCGAAGCGCTCCGCAGGCAGCCCCGACCGTTCGGCATAAATCGCCGCAATCCTTTCGTCCGTCCGGTCGAGCAGCTCCTTGGCGGCCGACAGCGACCGCGCATTCCCCTCCGCCGCACTCTCGGAACAGTGGATGAGGTAGAGCGCCCCGGAAGATATTTCACGGCATCCGGGCGATGCCGCCTGGGCGATAATCGTGGCGGCCGAAGCCACGTACCCGTAACAGCGCGTCACGACCTGGACGCCGAGCGCCCGCAGCGCGTCGAAAATCAGCAGGGCATCATTCACGTCCCCGCCCGTGGAACGGATGTTCACCACCACCCGCGGTGCATGCAGCGCCCGGATGGACGCGAGCGCGTCCGCAAAACGGGCGTAGGTCGCCACCCTGCCGTCGGCCTCCCCGAACTGCATCCGTTCGGGCACACCTATCACTCCTTCTATGTCCACGACGGCTTCCGCAGCGCCGTCCGTCACTCTTATTTCCGAAATCATTCCCTCGACTGTTCGATGCCCCACCCGCCGCACCGGGCGGCGGAAGGAGCGGTTACACCATATTGACATCCTTATAATAATACATGCACTTGCGCACGTACTCGTAGGAACAGCAGAACTTCTCCGCCGCCATGTACATGGCGGCGACCTTGCCCGCACCGCCGCGCACGAGTTCGCCGACGTATTCCCTGACCACGAGCACCTTGCACCGCACGGTATCCACCACGCCCATGCAGATGAGCTTTTCCACCACCGCTCCGGCCCCCTGGCCGGGAAACATCCGCTCCACCGAACGGATGAGCTGCCTGTCGTAAACCGTCAACGTCATACCCGTTTCCGTAAAATCATCGTTGCCACGCACCCCGATGCGCCGTTCAGAAGTAGGTCTGCGCGACCACCCCCTTTACGGCCTGCTGGGCTTCTGTGATGTCCGATTCGAGCACATACACGGTCGTTTCCGAAAGTACCCGCCGGACGATTTCCTCCACTTCCGCGGCCGTAACGGGCCGGAGTGCGGACTGCGCTCCGGCATCCGCCGCACGTTCCGCCGCCGGCCACTCCGCCGCCCCGTCGCCGTCGTTCGCCGCGAACACCGTAGCCCGAACCCGTGCATAAGGCGCGTAGCCGCCCTGCGCCCGCCCTGTCGGGGCGGCGCCGTTCTTTTTTCCTGTCATCATCGAATTCCTTTAAACTATTTTCGTGAAAATGCACTTCGTCGAGGCCGCCGACGGATTGTAGTCGCAGACCTCCTCCAGCCGCCAGTCGCTCCACTCGCCGTCGATACGGAGCCGGAAACGGGCCCGGAAGTCCCGCATCAGGCAGTTCGGGCGTATCAGCACCTCGATATCCTCCGGCCAGAGCCGTATCCAGGCTTCGAGCCGCAGACCGCGGGAATAGGAGGCCACGAGCCCGTCCCACCAGCGATGCAGTCCCGGAACGCCGTCCCGGTCTTCGTAACACAGCGTGAAACCCGCTTCGTCCGAAAGGGAAGGGCCGCCGCCCGAAACGGGGCCGCAGGGCGATTCGGGCGATTCTATCCCCTCCGCCTGTTCCGGAACATGGAATGCCGCGAAGGGATATTTCGCCGAGAAGGAGGGCCAGTCCCACCGTTCGCCGTCGGGCAACGTCCTCAACCCGAAATACCGCACCACCTTTGCGGGAAAATTGAGGTCGTCCATCCGTTCCGAAGCCGCATCCATGTCTCCGGCTGCGACGACCGAAGCCGACAAAGCCGACGGCGACACTTCCGTAAGGTTCACCGAAGTCGTGAACAGGGAGTTTTCATAAACCCGCGTCTGCGAACGGGTCCACGGATTGCCCGTCTGCGCACTCCATTCCCCCAGCCTGCCGCCCTCCTTCATATTGAAGGCAGCCGATGCGCCGTCGCCCGAACGGTAGCGCCACGTCAGCGTCGCCGGAACCTCGACGGCGAGTTCGCTCAGCTTCATGGGACGGGACTCATCCAACCGGTCGCTCCAGTCCACCACGACATCGTTCCGGTAAAAAATCTCGCGCGGCTCGGCATAGACCCGTTTGCCGGGCTCGTCCGTATAGAAACACAGACCGAACAGTTCCCGAACGGCATCGACCACCGTCATGCGGCTCACGTCGTGGGCGGCTACCTCGGCGAACGACACCGTGTCGCCCTGCACCGGATGGGGCAGAAAGACGGGACGCACCTCCGCCTCTTCGATACGGAACGCCATTCCTTCATCGGCACCGGCGAAACAGATGTCGTCGAAATACTTGGGTTTGCCGGGCGTGACGTTTTCGGCCGCACTCCGGAGCGTGATTTCCACCTCGGTTTCGCCCGTCTCGGTCACATATCCGTCATACAACGCCCAGTCGCCGGAAAAATCCGCAAAGCTTCCCGCCGCATCCCGCCGCTGCATCCGCAGGTTTTCATAGGTACCGGCCACGCTCGTGCTCAACTTTACCGAACGCGAATAAAACTGCGCGAGGGTACACTCGGTACGGTCGCCCGCCGGGGACACCCGGTCGGCGACGAGCCTGTACGACGCGCCGTCCTCGTGGTCGAAGACGATGCACAGAAACTCCTGGCCGGTTCGGAAGCCGTTCCGACGGTCGGGGAACCGATTGACAATCCGGAATTCATGCAGCCAGCCGTTGCCGAGGTATATCCTGTCGAATCCGGCCAACCGGTCGCCGGACACCATGCGGTAGCCGGTGACGTAGCGGAACCTGTACTCGAACCCGACCCGCACGGCATAAGGCGGCACGAACACCACCCGTTCCCCGTCGCGGCGGAAACAGCCGCCGTTGGTGAACACCTTCTTCAACGTTACTCCGTCGCGCTCCTCATCCGGGTCGGCCGTATCGACGATGTTCCCCACCGTATTATAGGGCGAAAGCGGATTGGCATATACCCTGCCGTCACTGTCGGCGACCGCCTCCCCCGCGGCGAAACGGGCCGCGAGAAAATCCATGCGGGCACGCAGCGTGGCCGCATCGCGCGAGGGATAGTTGCCGCTCATGTAGAGCGAATCGAACCAGGCACCGTCCAAAAAGGCAGACACGAGCTCATACCCGGCCTCCCGGAAGACCGCATGCAGCACCGAACGCAGATGGATGAACGGATGGTAATCGGCATCGGAAAGTACCCGCTGGGCCGGTGCGAGGCCCGTCGAAGCGTTCTGCGGTTCGTAGTCCCGGCGCTGTACGGGCAGCCAGCGGACGGGTACCGGTGCCGTCCAGCTTTCCGCCACGGTTGCCGCGCTTATCCCGGTTCCGTAATCGGGAAAGAGCGATGCGAACGAATGCTGCGAGGCGTGGACGGCCCACTGCTTTCCCGTGCCGATGATGTTGCATACGTAACGGCCGCCGGCCTTCTCCTTTTCGCATGCCGTGAGCATGACGCTTCCTTCCATAATCACGCAGCCGTCCTGTTCGAGGCGTGCCCTGTGGAGCTGCGCATTGAAGCGGTCGCGCGCCGCCACCTGCTCGCAATCGCCCATGATTTCCCTGTTGGCGGCCGTCATGGGCAGGGATATGCTCTTCGTATATCCCGTACGGCCATACTCCGGACTGGTAATCGAAGCCACCGAAACGGATACCGATACCGGTGCATCGGCCTCCATGTCCGCCAAACGTTCGTCGATGTATAATTCCATAAGCTAAAAGTTCTGAGCCGGCCGGGGCGCTCCGTCCCTGACGGTAAGTTCGACCGAATGCAGCGTTCCGGCTCCGAACCGGGAAACGGCCGGCAGCACATCGACGGGCACGAAAGCCTCCTCCTCCGCCCGCCACACCAGCGGGGAGGCCGGAATACGGGCCAACCCTTCCGTCCACAGCCGGGGCAGATACCCCGACCAGAGGGTCGTCCGTACCTCTAAGGACACCGACGCCGCGGCATATCCGCCCCGACTGCGGAAGACCTCCCGCGACGCATCCACCGACTCGGCCACCGCATACCCGAACGTATGGTAGTCCAGCGCCCCCATTTCGTTGAACCAACACAGCCGCACCGCACCGGCCGGCCGCCGGCACAAATCGTACTGCGCCTCGGCGACGGACTCGCCCCCGCAACGTACCGTCACCTTCAGGCCCGTCACTCCGTCCGGCGACACCCCGGCGGCAACCAGCTCCTCCCTCAGGGCGGGCATACCGACCGTCAGCGTAACGATGCCCCGCGCGGCGGTATACTCCGGCGATTCGTACACGTACGTTTCCCGCCCGCAGGCCGTCCACGACCAGGTCATGACACAGCGGGGCACGAGTAGCGATATTTCGTCGCTCTCTTCCCATGCGATGGTACGCCGCATGGGAAGCGTGGTCAGCACCTCGTATTCCGACAGCTCGCGCACGGCTCCGGTGAAGGTCCTCACCGGCGACATTTCATCCGTGCACTTCACCGCAGCGGTGACGCAGCGTCCCTCATCGACAGCGAACCCGGCGCCTCCCTCCGCTATGGGAACGGGAGCGAGCAGCCGCCGCATGTAACAGGAAATATCGACCGGTACCTGCTCCCCGCCGAGCAGCCGTTTCACCCCGACCGGCACGTCGGAACGGGTGGTAAACACCTCGGCATCGGCCGTCGTACCTTCCGGAATTCCCGTCAGGATGTAAACCAGCTCGCCGAACACCGAACCGAAATCGTCCGGCACTTCTGAAAACAAAACACCCATCCCTTCCGCAATCAATCGAAATAAAACATCTCTGCCTCGAACTCGGCCACCACGGCCGTCTCCCCAAGAGGCGTAAGCGGTTTTTCCGCAGGCGTCACCTTCAACCCGCGCACCGTGCGCACACGACCGCATTCCCGGAGCATGCCGTACAGCGCGGCGGCATCCGCCTCCAGTACCCGCCGTACCTGCTCGGCCGCATCGCCTCCCGAAACCCCGGTCGTCATGAAACACACCCGTACCGCATACGTATCGCGCCGCTCCCTCCGTCCGGATGCCTTTTTCAGAACGGGCACCGACAGCCACACGGCCGGCAACGCCGTCACCCGCGCCCCCAGAAGCGCATCGGGGCCGGTATGAAACACATACCCCAACCGTTCGGCCGCCCCGGAGACGGCCTCCATCAAACTTTTCCTTTCCATCATCCGCTAAATTTTCCGATGCCGACGGCGGCTTTCCCGAAGCCTCCGGCCTCTTTTCGTCATCCATTCGACAGCACAAATATAAATGCTTAAACCATATTTGTCAATATTTGTATGTGTATAATTTTGAAAACGTCAGCTTATAGACGCACTATATACTGACTATCAAAATAATAATGAAAAATAAAAAATGATTTGCTTTCGCAGTAACAATTCAAATAATGAATACAATATCATCCGCGCGTTACCGGACGAACGCTTTTTCTGTCCCCGAATACAGCGTGCTTTGCCCGCAAACACCCGGCCCGCCGGAGCACGGCTTGTCAGTTCACGGCTTGTCGGCCGCCCGCAGGTCATTGCCCCGATCCGGCGCACCTTTACCGAATTGTCCGGAGCCGCACCGCGACGAAACAAAGTGCGGACAGTACCGTCCGGCGTGCGACATCAGACGCCGGAACGAGGCCGTCCTGCACCTTCTTCCGTCCGTACTTGCTACATGATTTTCCGGTTGCCGGGAGAGCCGGTAGAGGCCGGAACTGCATCGAATGAAAAATGAGAAAAAAGAACGGCGCGTCCTGCCGTCCCGTCTGTGAAATGTTCCGAACGATACGCAGGACAGCAACACCGCATAAGGGAGGATATCCGCACCCGCCGACCGTGCGGTTCAGAAAAGCGCCGGCTGTCCGGGCGCGCAGTTGAAGGTCAACCGATGATGGGGCGTCAGACCGTAACGCTGCACGGCGATGCGGTGTTCCCGCGTCGGATATCCTTTGTTGGACGCCCATCCGTATTGGGGATACTCCTCGTGCAACTGCTTCATCCGGTCGTCCCGAAAGGTTTTCGCCAACACCGAGGCGGCCGCTATGGAAGCGTACAGTCCGTCGCCTCCGACGATGCACCGGAACGGAATATCGAGTACGGAACGGAAGCGGTTGCCGTCTATCAGCAGCAGTCCCGGCCGCACGTTCAGCGCGCACACGGCCCGTGTCATACCCTCGAAAGAGGCATTCAGAATGTTCATCCGGTCTATCTCGGCAGGCGACACTTCGCCCACCGCCCAGGCCACTGCCTCGCGGAGGATGACATCCCGCAACAGGTACCGGTTCTTCCCGCTCATCTTCTTGGAATCGTTCAGCAGCGGATGGAAGAACCCTTCGGGCAGCACAACGGCCGCAGCGAATACGGGACCGGCAAGGCATCCGCGCCCCGCCTCGTCGCATCCCGCTTCGGGTACATCGTTCTGAAAACGCTCCTGCAACATCGTCCGTACCGGTTATTTCCTTTACGCAAAAATACGAATTAACCGGCAACGCGCAACCGCCGCCGACACGAAACATCCTCCGCCCGGCGATTCCGGCCGTGACCGAGCGGAATCACCGGGGGAATCGTTACCTTTGCACGAGACCGGCCAACGACCGGTCGGTAATCGGGATGAAAGGACCGGACGTCATCAGACAACCCTTGGGCGTAATCATTGCCACGTTCGCTGCAATGCTGGCATGCGTCGTCGTGCGCGCGACGTCCGCGCCCTATCCGGCCGAATCGGCCCTGTGCGCCGACATGCCTCTGGGACGTGCGATTGACAGCCTGCTGCCCGCAGGCGCTGCTTCCTGTACGGCGGGAGTGCTGGCGACCTTTCTGAACGCCACCCTGCTCGCCGGAATGATTGTACGCTATTCCGTAAGCACCGTACGCACCTACCTGCCCATGATTATCTACCTCATGGCAGCCTGCGGCGTCTGGTTCCCGGTCGGTTCGGCAAGCGCCGCACTGGTTCCCCTGCTGCTGACTGCGGCCGCCATCCAGTCGATTGCCGCATTCAAACGCTCGTACCAGTTCGGTCACGTCTTCAAATCGGCTTTCTGCGTGGGCCTTATCCCGATGATATACGCACCGGCCGTTCTCATCGTTCCCATCGTTCCTGTCACCCTCGCCCTCTACCGGCGCACCCCGCGCGAAGCTGTCGTGGCGGTCGCCGGCCTCTTCCTCCCCCTGCTGATGTGCTCGGTCGTGTGGTGGGGGCTGGGCGAACCGTTCCGTTACACGGTCGCAAGCCTGTATGAAGAGACCTTTGCTGCGACCGGAGGAACGACGCTCGCGGAACTGTACGCCGGTACGGGTGCGCCCGTTCGGGCGTACCTGGGCCTTTTCGCCGCTCTGACGCTCTGCTCCGTCTGCATCATCCTGCGTGCCCTGCCTGCCCTGCGCACACGGGCAAGGAAGATATATATCCACTTCCTGTGGCTGTCGGTACTCTGCCTCGCCACGGCATTCCTGCCCGGCAGCAGCCTCGTATCGCTCGGAATGCTGGCCGTCCCCTGCTGCGTGACGGTCTCCGCATGCTTCATCCGACACCGGGGCTGGATTCCTTTCGCCGCCTATCTGCTCCTCGCGGTGCTGATGCTGTATATCAATCTTTTTCCCGTCCGTCCATAACCCTTGCCCCCGGCTTCCGGACAATACATTTCGTCTGTCCGCCACCCGATTTGCCGTCCCGCACACGGAACAAACACAACACATAAAGGCAAATATAAAACATATTCAGCCTTTATATACAACACACATACACCCAACAATAACACTTCACGCCGAACAGCATACCACCAAACTCTCTTCCGATGTCGATTAAATACGACATTGTAAAAATACAATATCATATTATACTATATATCAAACAATTAACATATGTAAACACACTATCGGGAACATGTCGGCAACTACTCTTGGGTCATTCTGTCGGTTTGGGAAAAAAATTCTATTTTTGAGATATACAAGAAACAGACTGTCATTGCTTTGTATGATTTCCGGACCCGTTTCGCACCTCCCGTTCCGACAGTGGGAAACGTGTCTGCGGAAAAGCGGACCGACGCGCGGCGGCCGGCGAACAGGGCATGGCATAACCCCCAACTCGCTACTATATGACTACGAACAACAAAGACCCAAAAACCAAACAGCCGGTCATCGTCAAAACTTTACAAACGCAGCGAATAGGCATACAGGTATATTCCATATCGCGCTATGCGATAGGCTACGTGTTGCGCGGCAGGAAATACATCTACTACGGTGACACGCGCTACGAAATCCGGCAGGGAGACATCTTCTATCTGGGCATCGGTACCCATTACACGGAAGACATACCCGAAGAAGGAAAGCCCTACGAACAAATCACCTTCTTCTATTCGCCCGAAAACCTGCGGGAAATCCTGACGACGCTGAGCATCAATTACCAACTGGAAATCGATTCGTCCCGTGCCTACACCGAAGAAGAGGGCGAGCTCTCGCACGTATCCTGTCCCGCCTGGAACATAGTCCGTTACTTTTTCGGCAACGTAAACCAATATTTGAAAGACGACATCTTCAGCGAAGAACCGACCGCCGAGAAACTCAAAACCACCGAATTGATTTACCTGCTCATTTCCAATCCGGAATGCCGCATCAAAGGCCGTATCCTGAGCGATGCGAACACGGCCTCGGAAGGATTCGAGCAAATCATCCAGCGACACATCTTCGACGGACTCAGCACGGAGGAACTCGCAGCACTGTGCAACAAAAGCCTCACTTCGTTTAAAAAAGAATTCGTTCGCCACTTCCACGAGCCGCCCCACAGATGGTTCCTCAAACGGCGTCTGACACATTCCAGGCTGCTCCTCATATCGACCGACAAATCCATCGCGGACATCGCTTCGGAGTGCAGATTCACCAACACTTCGCACTACATCAAACTTTTCAAACAGGAATACGGCCTTACGCCTGCCGTTTACCGGAACAGGCAGAAAAGCAGTGACGCGCTCAGACAACAGCAAGAAGAAACCCGCGAAGTACTCGTTTACGATTGACCGCATACGGTCGTCGCAGCAACCGCACACGACACCGACAAGAGGACGGCGGCCATTGCGGGCCGTCGTCCTCTTTCGAAACATTACCGTCCCTACGGCATCCACCCTGCTATTCCTACCGATGCAAAAATCTGCTCCACCGCCTCCGGCAACCCATCGCATCCTAACGCCCTCTGCCGTTCTCCTTCCACATTCCAGCGACCGCGCACGGCGTGCAGCCGGTTACCGCAGCTCCCATCCGTCCCACACACCATCCGCGTCGGACATCCTGCCCCACGTATCGCACACCGAATGCCGCACCCGCTCCGGCAGGCAAACAATCCGTACCGCCCGCAACTGTTCCATATCCTGCGCCCCCATCCGGCCTGAATAGTAATTAAATTATTTTAATATATCAATTCGCATTAATAAAAACCATATAAAATACAAAACTTCTGCAGCAACAAAAACAAAAAAACATGCACTCAGAACTTTAATTTTCTAAGCGCATGTTTGGAATTACAGAACCTAAATCTTATATTTGTTACGATGTTTATACGGAATGAGGTTTCCGTACCTCATTAACCTAACGAACCTAACCTGATGAAATGGGGCAGACGTGAGTCTTCCCCATCTTCGTTTTCACTAACGGCACACACCGGCAGTTATTGTTTGAAGCGCAGCGCCCTTATCTTTTTCGACAACGTACCGCAAATCTCCCGTTCCGCGATTCCGGTCAGCACGTCCGCCGCATCGTGCCACCGGTTGGCTCGGAAAATCCGACGGTATCCCATCACGTCGCGGGCGAACTCCGGCCACCGCTCCATCCAGTCCGAAGGCATGCGGATATTCCGAAGCACCGCAGAGGCGTTGGACAGAATGCGGGCCTCCTTGTTGGCATTCTGGCAGAACCAGCTTATCCGATGGTTCGGACAGAGCCGCGCCACCGCACGCGCGAAACCGCGTCCCCCGTTGTTGCTCTCCACCAACACGTCGCAGCCCGGTACCCGAAACAGCATCCCGGCCACGAGCTCCTCGGTCACCTCCATTCCCTCCCGCGAATAAACGACATCGGTAACGTAAACATGCCGCTCCCCGTCCACGGCATAACATACGGAACAGAGGTAATCGTCGCCGGTATCCGCCGTATCGGTATAATTGGCATACCGCACGAGCAGCTCCGGCAGCACGTCATAAAACTCCAACCGGTCGCCGTACAGCAATCCCTGTCCGGAAGAGGGATGCCCCTGATACATGCACTCGAAACGGAACGGGTCGAGCTTCATCCGTTCGACGAGCAGCGAGGCGCTGTGACGCGCTCCCCAAAGCGGTTCCCCCTCCGCCCGCGGGTCTATCCCGGTGGGCGGCGAACGTTTCAACGCTTCGAAATTCAGCAGCAGCCACCCGTCCGCTCCCGCATCGAGCTGTTCCCACTCCGTCAGTTCCGTTACGGATTCCTTTTCGATGAGCTTTCCGATAAGGTCATCCTCGTGCCACCGCGTAAACACGATGAGTTCGCGCGAATCGTTGTGCATCCGCGTCCGTACGACCGACGTATACCATTCCCAGCAATTGTCCCGGATAATCGGAGAATTCGCCTCCATAGCATCCCGGTACAGGTCGTCCAAAACGAACACGTCCACGCGGTTTCCGGTGAGGGGCCCCTCGCGCCCTACCGACATGAGCTCTCCCGACCGGCCGATGATTTCCGCCCGGTCCGCCGTCCGTACATAATCGGAACGTCCTCCTGCCTGTTTTATCGCCGTCTCCGGAAATGTCGCCCGGTAAGCGGGCGAATCCAGGATGCGCTGCACCCGCTTGTTGAATCGGTTGGCCAGCGCTGCACTGTACGAAGCGATGGCGATTTTCAAATCGGGGTCGAGGCCGAGCATATAGGCGGGCAGCAGCGTGGTCGCTCCGAGTGATTTGCCGTGCTGCGGCGGAATCGTTACCATCAACCTCCTGACAATACCCAGCGCGAAGGCTTCCAGCACGCGGTAATATGCCGCATGAAACCCTGACGCAACGAGACCGGGAAACATCCGCCCCGCGAACTCGACGAAAGCCGGAATATCCGGCCGTGCGTTCTTTCCGTTTTCCATCCGTATCCTTTCCAATCTTCCGGGAACATGAAGAACGGGCCCCGCACCGCCCGACCGGTACAGGACCCGCACACGAAAGTCCGTTCCCTACCGCATGGCCATGACCGTATCCTTCAGACGCCCGAAACTGAAATCGTTCAGCACCTCTCCTTTGCCCGGTACGACCGTGGCGAATTCCCACCACACGGGAACCACATCGCTCACCACCTGTACGGTACGTCCTTCGGGCAACCGTTCCGGCTCCCGGTATACGATGAGCGTGGCGGTAAACGTGGAATAGAAATCCACTCCGTCCACATCCATGCTGCCGTTGTAATAATACCCGTCGCCCAGAGCATCCAGAAGCGATGCCGCCACCTTCCCATACGTATCGTCCCCAATCTCTATCATGCGGCCGTTTTCCGCTAATTTAACTCCTGTACCGTCCGAAACGGTTTCCACAAAACCAGAATACAATGCTTCCATATCCATTCTTTTAATCCCGGAACCTCGAACGCCCCAATCCTCCTCGCGCCGCATCCGCCGTGCATCTTCCCCGTTTTCCCGCAGTCAGACATATTCCGCCCATATCAAATACGCCCCTGTCGTCCGCTCAATCGGGAATTAGGCACAACATAAAATAATACTAAAATAATATATTCCATCCGAATTCGACGAAATTGTTTGGATTGTTTCATTAAAGTTCTTAACTTTGCAGGACAAAGATATAATCAAATATTGAACAAAGCAATACTTGAACGAAAAAATTTCCGGACATGAAAAGCGAACAGGTGGGAGCACGCGTCAAAGAAATGCGCAAAGCACTGGGAATGAAGCAGGATGAACTTTCAAGCATCCTCGGCATAGGCAAAAGTGCCCTCTCCATGATAGAAACGGGCAGGGCCGCCCTTTCCGAACGGAACAAAAACATCATGATTCAGGAATTGAATGCAAATCCCCAATGGATTGATACCGGGGAAGGAGAAATGTTCAACAGTCCGCTGGAAACATTCGTTCCGTTCATCCGTCGCACCGACCGGACACTGCCCATGCAGAGCGTCCCCTTGTACAATATCGAAGGAACCGCCGGGCTGGTTCCCCTGTTCACGGGACAGTCTCCGGTACGCCCTGTAGATTATATCCACATCCCGAATCTGCCCAAATGCGACGGTGCCATCTATATCGTCGGCGACAGCATGTATCCGCTGCTCAAAAGCGGCGACATCGTCCTGTATAAAAAGATGAACAGCATCGACGACATTTTCTGGGGCGACATGTACCTGCTGTCCATCGACATCGACGGTGAAGAATACATTACCGTGAAATATATCCAGAAGTCCGAGCATGCCGGCTGCATCAAGCTCGTCAGTCAGAATCCGCACCATGCGGACAAGGACGTGAGCATCGACCGCATCAAGGCTCTGGCCTTCATCAAGGCGAGCATCCGGATGAATTCGATGAAATAAATACCTCCGGGTAAAGCAACGGGCGGCAGGATGCACCTGCCGCCCGTTGCTTTACCCGTCCCACCCTATCGCTCTTCCGGGCAGTGTCTTCCCGCCACACGGCCCGGTACGCTTCCTGCTCCGATAGCCGTGCTTTCAGCCGCCGGCCCATCCCCGACAGACTTCGCACAAAAACTAATACCGTTCGCCCCCCTTCTCTCCTTGGTATGGCACCACCGGTTTACCGCATTACATCCCAAACGGCTTCCGTCCCGCCAAGGCAACTTCGCCCGGACAACCGTTGCGAACGACAGGCAACCACTGGTAATTGCATTCCGATACGCTCTCCCCAACGGAACATTTCCGATAGCTCCGGCCGCATCAGCCCTTTTACCAGAATACAGCATGTTGTACTCCGTCACGGCAACTGCCCCTCTCCCGTCACCCGCTCGTACCTTTTCCCGCGGTACCTGTACGATGTTCCACACACCCGATACGAAAGACAATGCCGATTCTCGTCACTCGACACACACTGTGCTTTCTTTGCAACCATTCATGCCTGCATGTTTGCTTCCGATTTGCACACCAGCGACATCATCCCTTATCCTGCCGCACAAGTTTCTTTCAATAAGGCAACACGATTACAGCCCGCCGTTCCATGCGACTAACCGCAGAAACGGCGTACCATAAGCCAGCTGCCATCCCGCTCTCCAACCACCTCGAATCCCGCCCTGCGATACATCCGCACGGCTCGATTCGCCGGCTGCACCGACAAAGAGACTTGCGCATACCCGGATTTTTCCAGCACATCCAACATTTGTTTCAACAGAACCGAGCCGATACCTCGGCCCCTATATGCTTCGTATAAAGCGATAGCCAGTGACGGCGTTTCGTCATCCACATGTCCATAATCGTCCATGATAAGCACCCATACGGCTCCAACTACGCGACCGGCCACTTCCGCAACAAATGCCCTGTCAGCCGGATGCATGCCGAAATCAGCGACATATACCTGCAATTCCGGTACTTCGATTATGGATAACGGCGGAGAAGGTATACCATCGGGTACGAAAATCGCCTCATATAAAAACTGTCTCAGCAAAGGATACTCCGCTTCGTTCATCTCCCGCACCCGGTAATCATCGTCCATTATCCGTTCGGCCGAGGTCATCATCGTTTTGTCCTGTTTCGTCTCCATACCGTTCCCCTTTCATAACATCCGAGCATTCATTGCCGTCAAAGATAGATAGAATTGCCGTCCATAATAAAAAATACAACAACAGGAGTGCAGACATCCAACTTTTCGTCCGGGCCGGTGTCCGTCAATTCCTCCAAGCAAGTAAGAACACATTGACGTTCCTAACCGTTCAACCATTTGTATGTCTGCGGGGAAGGAACGGAACATACAGAACGCAGAGAACGGAGGGTGCGACAGCTCCCGGCAGCCGTAAACACCGAAACGGTCAAGGCGCAGCGACGGGTTGCGGAGTGCAAGCAGTCGAGGAGCCTCAAGGAAGGCCTGCGGACTTGCGCAAACAACGCAAGGGGCTGTACTG
>DXFY01000021.1 GCA_019114205.1 Candidatus Tidjanibacter gallistercoris
AAATAAATACTTTTTCATACTTTTTGTCAGGCATTGGGAAATACATAGGCACCTACAATCCAAAGGTAAACAAAAATCGTTTAACCGGTAGGGTGGCATCCTGAAAAAATGTATAGATAATCAATATCTTAATATTATGTTTGTAAGGTGAATACGGGTATCCTGTCCGATTGCTTCCGCAACTCCATCCTGCGGAACGGGAACTGCCGGAATCCGAACCGTTCGTTCATCCGGTGTCTGCGTGCAACCGCCGGGTTTCTATAAACTTTGTATATTTGCTTCGAAGAACCCGGTACGGCGTCGCCCGGAAGTACGTCGTCCTCCGTTCTTCTTCATTGATTATCGTGTTCGTACCATGTCCAGACAACTGACACCGGAAGAAATCGGGATAATCCGCCGTACCGAACGGGAGGGGGCGGAGCTCGCTGCGCAGGAAACCGGCAGGGACCGGCGGCACGGCAGCCTGCGACGGATTGTCGGAATACTTGTATTCGCGGCCGTGTTCATCGTATTCGCCTGCATCGCCTATATCGTAGTCAGCGCTACGCTGCGCTGAGCGGAGCGGATGCCGCATGAACGAACAAAGGGAGCATGCCGCATGCTCCCTTTGTGTATATACGATGGGGCCGCTATTCGTACTGGCCCGAACGCAGCGCCTGTACCTCGCGCGGGGTAAGGAAACGCCATTCGCCCCGTTTGAGCCGCTGTTTGGTCAGTCCTGCGAAGTAGACCCTGTCGAGTTTCGTCACCTTGTAGCCGAGATGCTCGAACATGCGGCGTACGATACGGTTGCGGCCCGAATGTATTTCGATGCCTATCTCCGTTTTCTTGGTACCTACGTAGCTGGCGGCGTCGGCGTGTATCTCCCCGTCGTCCAGTTCGAAACCCTGTACCAATGCATCCATGTCGGCGTGCGTCAGCGGCTTGTCGAGCGATACCTGATAGACCTTCTTCTTTTCGTAGGAAGGGTGCATCAGTTTTTTCGCCATGTCCCCGTCGTTGGTGATGAGCAGTACGCCGAGGCTGTTCTTGTCGAGCCTTCCTACGGGATATACCCTTTCGCGGCATCCGTCCTTGAGCAGCTCCATTACCGTCTTGTCTGCATGGGGGTCTTCCACGGAGGTCACGTACCCTTTCGGCTTGTTCATGACGATATATACTTTCCGTTCGTTGCGGATGATGTTGCCGTTGAAACGTACCTCGTCGTTCTGCGATACCTTGGCTCCGAGCTCGTTTACTACCAGACCATTGACCGATACCACGCCGGACTGGATGAATTCGTCCGCCTCGCGGCGCGAGCAGATGCCCGACATGGCGATGTATCGGTTCAGTCTTATCTTGTCCTCGATGACGGGGGCCGGGAAGGTGGGGTAGTGCTCCGAGTCGTAACGGGGTGCGGCAGGTTTCCGTCCGCCCGGCCGTGCCGTACGCTTCCTGTCGTCCGTCCGTCCGTAGGGTGCTCCCTGCGGGTTGCCGCCCGGCCTGTTTCCATAGTTTTTCCTCGCACCTGCTGCCGGACGGTCTCCCTGCTGCTTTCTCGGTTCATACCTTCTTTCGCCTTCGCCGTATCGTCTCCCGCCTTCGCTGCGGTTGCTGCCATCGTGTCCATCCCCTGCGGCGGCATCTTCGCGGCGACGGTTGTCCGGGTATCGGTTCTGCCGGTCGGACTGCCACCGGTTCTCACCGTATCGATTGTCGCGGCTCCCTTCTTCCGGCCGGCGATAGCCGCCTTCCGTATTCCGCGGCCCGTTGTAGCGGCTCCTGTTCACGGGTCTGTTGCGTTCATCGAAATTGGGATTGTACGACCTGCGCCGTTCCTGTCCTTCTCCGCCTGCATCCGCCTGCGTGCGTCCTTCGAATGCGGGCCGTTCGTCGCCGTCGCGGGAACCGTAGCCGTACCGGTTGCCGTAGCTGCGGTTGCCGTCGTGCCCGTTGCGGTCGCGGGAAGTCGTTCCGTATGCACGGTATCCCCCTTCCGGCCTTCCGTATGCGCGGTTTCTTTCGCCGTCGTACCGTTCCCGGTCGTCCCGGCGGTTTCCGTATACCCTGGGGCGGTGCTGCTCGTCGCGGGACGTATCGTCGGACGGCCCGTCCACGCGGCGGTAGTTCACGCGCTCGCCGATTCCGGATGGGGCGATACGTGTCCGTTTGTCTTTTGCAAAGGCCTTGTAGGCAGGCTGTCCTTCGTTTCGACTGTCCGTATCTTCCCGATCGGGACGGTCGGCATCGTTGATGAAATCTTTCATTATTTAAATATTAAAGCCGTATATGTAGACAACAAATGTAACGCATTTTTCATATATTTACGCCGAACATACGTTTTGTTTCCATCATAAAACCGTCATGAAATACGATTTCGACCATATAGCCGACCGCCGGGGCAGCGGATGCATCAAGTACGACGATTTATCGGCTTTCGGGAATGCAAACGTCATACCGTTGTGGATTGCCGACATGGATTTCGAAGCGCCCGACTTTATTTGCGATGCGATTGCCCGGAGGGCGGCGCACCGGGTATTCGGTTACGGGATGCGCACGGATGCGTATTACGATGCCGTCATCGGTTGGGTGAAGCGCCGCAACGGATGGGAAATCCGGCGCGAATGGATTGATTTCGCACCCGGCGTGGTAGCCGGTTTCGTATTCGCCCTGCGCGCACTGTCGTCCGAAGGGGATGGTGTGGTCATCATGCCTCCGGTCTACCCGCCCTTCGCGGCCCAGATAAGGGCCAACGGCCGCAGGGTGGTGGAGAATCCGCTCCTGTGCCGGGAGGACGGATATGCCATCGATTACGACGACCTCGACCGCAAGCTGGCGGACGCTGCGGTTCTTCTGTTCTGCAATCCCCATAATCCGACGGGGCGCGTTTTCACGGAAGAAGAACTCCGCCGGGTGGCCGACCTGTGCCGGAAACACGATGTCCGTATCGTGAGCGACGAGATACATTCCGACCTGGTGTTCGCTCCCCGTCGCCATACGCATGTCGCCTCGCTCTGCGCCGAAGGGCAGCAGTGCGTCACGCTCATAGCCCCTACCAAGACCTTCAACATCGCGGGGCTTTCTACCTCGGTGGTCATAACGCCCGACGGGAAGGCCCGTGAAGCACTGCGGGAGGAACTCGGCCGGTACCATGTAGACCAGGGAAACGTATTCGGGACTGCGGCGCTTATTGCGGCATACAACGAGGGGGACGAGTGGCTCGGACAGATGCTCGATTACGTCCGCGGAAATATGGAGTTTGCCGTACGTTTTCTTGCCGGGCGTCTGCCTGAGGCGGGAGCCTATGTACCGGAGGGCACCTATCTTATGTGGCTCGACCTGCGCGGGTTGGGTATGGAGCACGACGAGTTGCTCGGTTTTCTGGCGAATGAGGCCGGTGTCGGGCTGAACGACGGGCTGGCATTCGGGGCTGCCGGACGCGGCTTCGTACGTATGAACATGGCGACTTCCCGCGCGCTTGTAGCGGAAGCGCTCGGTCGTATCGCCGATGCCTGGCAGGTGAGACGGAAAAACGGATAGGCTGCGGGGCGTTTCGGATTGAGGATTCCTGCCGCCCGTGCGGAACGAATGCCCCCCATTGCTCCGACCGGAACGGCAGCGAAATGAATGTGTAGGTATCGTGTTGATTTTGAGATGTATATTGTAACGACGATGTGCGGGGTTCCCGAAAATTGAAACGATATTTGCATTTTTCTTTTGCAGGTTCGGAAAAACTCCTTATATTTGTGGCGTTTTCGGGAGGGCATTCCCGCAAACGAATACGATGCTTCTTTAGCTCAGTTGGTAGAGCACGACACTCTTAATGTTGGGGTCCTGGGTTCGAGCCCCAGAGGGAGCACGACAGCCTGTCTCGATAGACAGGCTGTTTTTATTTCGAGATTCTTCAGTTGTACTTCCTGCACTGTTTCCCTCGCGCGCGTGCGCGATAATAGAGGAAGCTGCGGTCGATAAGCGCGCACGCCTGAGCCGTGCGCGGTTCGTGTTCCCGGAAGGAGTGTAGCAACAATAACGGTAACTGTTTCGGAATCATTATCCTTTTTCTTTCCGGGCACATCGGTCTTGTTCCCTGTCGTTCGTTTTCTTGCGCTGGCGTGCGACGGGGTGGTGCTGTTTGTACCGTCAGTTCATATCGACTGCCGCAGAAACACATTGGTCAATAGTGGTTTCCACTTCAATGCCGTTTATCGTTTCTGGCCTTCGGATTCCTCCCGCTGTACGTTTCTACCCATGCTGTGTTGTGCGGGTAGTGGGCTGTGCGTGCATGTTTTCCATGTTACGGGAAGCATCATCGAATGATGATAAGCATTCGGTTTTAAAAGCATCTTTTTCAGGTATTGCTGCAAACTTCTGCGGAGCGGGAATCTATTGTATTCATCAGTTGTCTAATTCAATACGAATGTTATTTGGGTGGCATAAATTGAAGTATAATACGTTTGAAGCCTCTTATGATACATTTGATAGAGTTGTTAATTAAATAGTTCAAAGCCAGCCTCTTGCTGCTATGTAAATTACTACTGAATAACTATTTATAAATCATAATTATCAACACATGGCCTGGGCTCAATATTGTTGTCTTACGGAGCATAGTACAATCATAATGTATACCGAAAAGCTGTGAAAGAGTAGGTTTACTTTAAATTTTCATGCCATGAGTAATGGAAGAAAGTCGATTCCTGATTGCCTTGCTTGCGACACCGGCCGACTACGACGACATCCGGTCGTTGGAAGAGAACCTCTTCGCCACCGATTCGCCGCAAGTGCTCGCCTCAGCCGCCTGGGTGTCCGACCGGTACGTCCTGGGTGACCTGCAATCCGCGTGGGCGGAGTTTGCCGCCCGTTGTCTCGATTTCAGTTATTATCTGGCCGCTGACTACATCGGGACGAACAATGCCTGCTCGAAGACCAAATAGTGAAAAACAGGCATTATTACGCACAGTTGGAAACGCGGCGAGCAATGCTCGCCGCAGACCTCGGTATGGAGCGCCGGACTTTGGAGCGCGATTCCATGTTGTTTACCCAATCGGTAATCTCCGCCGTCGACTATGAAACGACAGTGCAGAACTACCTCGCCGAACAGAACGGCGAGGCCGGATTCGATGCGACGCTGACTTCCACGCAGCTCTCCATCCTGCAAACCGAACGACAGTTGGTGGAACTCTCCGTGCAGCGCGAAAACGAAGTGGCCGAATACGAACGTTCTATCGGTCAGTTACGCCAACAACTGCTCGCCTCCATAGCCCGGTGGAAAGAACAGTATGCCTTCATCGCTCCGATGGACGGCATCGTGTCGTTGCAAGGCTATTGTAGCAAGGGACAACATGCGACCGTCGGTGCGGTGCTCGCGAGTATCGTGCCGGAAGCAGAAACCGAAGTTATCGGGCGGATGCAGGTTCCCTCGTCGGGATTCGGCAAGGTGGAAACGGGACAGACGGTGAATGTCAAACTGAACGGTTTTCCGTATATGGAATACGGTGTGCTGAAAGGCACGATACGTTCCATATCGTCCGTGCCGCAGCAGGTACAAAGCTCCGCGGGAACGACGGCTGTCGATAGTGTGGAAGTCTCTTTCCCGCATGGAATGCCAACCAGTTATGGAAAAGAAGTTGCGATGATTCAGCGGATGGACGGCAGGGCGAAATAATTACGGAGGACATGCGGTTTATCGAGCAATTCGTACAGCCTGTCGTATCGCTTTTCAAAAATCGTTCACCGCTTCGCAACGGCAGCCTTCGTGCGCAGCGGGGGCAGAAGTTCGTCGCGCACCCACGTCAGGCGCGGTTCGACGGCGAGCGCTTTCTCGTAAACCCGCACCGCTTCGCCGTACCGTCCCGTTTCCTCCATGAACCGGGCAAGGGTGGTCAGCAGATACAGGTAGTGCCAGTCGCGCGAGGTACGCCCCGTCGCTTCGTACCGTTCCACGGCGCGCGCTACGTGCCGTATGCCCTCTTCCTTGTCTCCGCCGAATACGGCCGGCGAATAGAAACGCATGTTGCCCATCGCCGCGAGCGCATATACATCGCAGGAGTCCGCACGGTACGCCGCCTCGATATACTTCAGACAGCGGGGACCGAGCACGGGCGTCTTCACCTTGTGCAGCGCCATGCCGTATGCGGCGAATATCCCCTTGAATGCCAGAACCGCGGCATCGGAGCCATGCTCTTCGAGCAGGCGGTCGGCAAGCCGGTCGGCCCGGCGGATGCAGTCGTCGGCCGCCTTTCTGTCGCCGCTGCCCGTAAGGTAACCGGCATACCCGTAATAGTATTCGGCAAGTTCGCGCAGACCGGCCGCATCGAGCGATGCGGCCTCCATCGCTGCTATGGTTTCGCCCCAGCGTCCCATATCACCGGCTACGTACGCCTCGTAAATGTCTTCAGCTGGCCGTTCCTGCGCATACGCCGCGCATGCTGCGGCGACCGTCAGCGCGACTGTCAGCAACACACGTTGCGCCCTTTCCAGCGCAGGTCTCGCCGGTGTCGTCTCACGAAAGCGGTTATCGTTATTTTCCATAGTATGAATTGTTGCGGTATCATCAGTAAAATGTTCCATGCGACCGACTGCCTGCTGGCCGCGGATACGAAGACGCGCAGCAGTACGGCACATGCCGCCCATGCGATTCCGGGAGCCGGCCCGCCGGCCAGTGCGAGGAAGGGGGCGGCGGTCGTTATGGCGACGAACAGCAGGCACACCGTTCCGCTGCCGCCGAAGAACTGGAAAATGTTCTTGGAAAAGCCGTTCACGGCCTCTCTCAGCGTGCGGTACATCGTGCACTGCACGCTCCGGTCGCCGAGCAGTACGGCTGTCGGAAGTCCCGCCCGTTTGAAGTCGCGGGCTATGGCGATGTCCTCGGCTGCGGCCATTCGATGCACGGCATGCGGCAGCATCGCACGGTATGCGCCGGCATCGAACATCATGAACTGCCCGTTGGCCGCCGAGAGCGAAGGATGCCGCGACAGCCGCACGGCAGGCAGGGGCAGCAGGCCGAGCAGTATCCAGTTCATCAGCGGCACGGCAAGGCGCGTTCCGACCGTGGGCATCAGTTGCTGCGGAAACAGGGAGAGCAGTGACAGCCCGTTGTCCCGAAGGTATGCGGCCGTTTCCGCCGCAGCGCCCGGCGCTACCCGAACATCCGCATCGAGGAACAGCAGCACGTCGCCCCGTGCGGCGCGGGCGAGCCGGTGGCAGGCGTTGTTCTTTCCGAGCCAGCCCGCAGGTATGTCGCCGCCCGCAATCGTTCTTATCCGCGAATCCTTCATGGCGAAGCGCCGCACGACATCCGCTGTGCCGTCGCTCGACTGGTCGTCGTACACGATGATTTCGCAAATCCCGTCGTCGGATGCCGCAAGGTCGGTCAGCAGTGCGCCGATGTTCTCCGCCTCGTCGCGGGCGGGTATCAGAACCGATATGCTGTACGTGCGCGGCGCAACGACGTTCCGGCGGCGCATACGCCCTGGATAGGGATGCGAAACTGCATTCACGAACGCTACGGCGAGCCGGACGGCGACGGTAGCTGCTGCAATCCATGCTAACCATTCCATAAGGCCTCCTCCTGTCGCGCCCGGCAGCGTTTGTAAAAGTCGCCGTACAGCTCCTCCATCGAGTCGGGTTGCAGCGGCGGCGGAACGACTTCGTAGTAAATATCGAGCGAAGGCTTGCGCTGCGGACCGTAATCCGCGAAGTTGGCATTCAGCACGGTTCCGGCTCCGGGTACCCGTTCGGCTATGTACCGCACGCCCGAACCGAATCCGATGCGCTGCGCGTGCATGCTTTCGATGCGTCCCTGCGGGAAGAGCAATACGGCATTGCGGGCGTCGCGGAGCAATCCGCAGCAGTAGCGGAGACTTTCGACCGCGTCGCGCGTTCCCTTCCGGACGGAAAAACAGCCGCAGCGGTTCAGCACCCTGTGCCGGCGCAGCTGCTCTTCGAGCATCATGGTGTAGAGCGTTCGGTCGAATACCGCCCCGTTCAGACGATACTGTATGAAACCGTCCCACCAACTGAAATGGTTGGCGAGTACGAGCAGCGGCAGACCGTCGCCGCCGGGCGTACCGTGCATCCTGATTTCGCGGAATGCCCTGCCGAGCATGAACCCGGAGAAGAAATCCGCGACCAATCCGCCCGAAACCGTATGACGAGCCTCTATCATCTTATGAATATTTCGGAATATATTCCTGCAAGCAAAAAGAAGGCCATCTGACAGAAGAACAGGAATACGGCCGGACGGTTGTCGCAGCGGATGCGCAGCGCCTCGATGCCGGACTGATAGACGACGGCCGCCGCGAACCACGCCGCGAAGTTGCGGAACGGGGGATAACCCTGCCCGAAACTCCACATGCGCATGAAGGGTGCGACCCATTCCAGAAGGAGGTCGTAGGCTATCATCAGCAGCGCGGCGGCCACGATACGGCCTGCGCTTCCCGCCTTCGCCGGCAGCATGCGTCGTGCCGCATCGTGCGACGCATATACGAGCAGCAGCCAGTTCAGCCCTATGACGAGCGGCGTCCCCCGGACGAGCGGCGCGAGTCCCCGCCCGTAGGAATACGTTCCGAAGACACGGCCGCTGTGCACGCCGTACATTTCCAGCAGAAACGACGATACGACGATGAATACGAACCAGGCCACCGTACGCGCATTCCATCCTTTGTGGAACGCCAGGACGGCCGTTATGGCCAGTACCAGCGACGGCGTGATGAGCGCGATGAACAGTTCCCGCGTCGGCGTAAAGGCGAACAGCGCGAATCCGACGAGGTAAAACCGGATGAATGCCGCAGGTGCGGCCTTGTCGGAAAGCCGTATGTCACGCGCCGCCATGGTTTCCGATTATTTCGTTGCAGACCGTTTTCGCACCGGCGAGGCAGAGGGGAATGCCGCCGCCGGGATGGACGCTGCCTCCCACGAAATACAGCCCCCTGCATGTACGCAGGCTGTTGGGATGCCGCAGGAATGCCGCCAGAGGAGTATTGGACGAGGTTCCGTAAAGCGCACCGCCGGCGCTGAAGGTATCGCGTTCTATCGTGACCGGAGTCGCGACATGCTCCGTCAGGATACGGCCGGAAAGGTCGATGCCGAGCCTGCGTTTCAGTTTTGTCAGGATGCGTTCGCGTGCCGACCGGACGACCGTATCCCAGTCCTGCCCGCTGTCGGCCGGGGCATTGACCATTACGAAAAGGTTGCTGCACCCGTCCGGACTGTCTTCCGGAACGGCCTTGCAGCTGACGAAAACGTATATCGTCGGGTCCTCCGGAAGCGTGTGCTGGCGGAAAATGTCGGCGAACTCCTTCGCATAATCCTCGGAGAATACGATATTGTGCAGCTCCAGACCGTCGAAAACGCCTTCCGCTCCCCAATAGAATATCACGGCCGACGAGGAAGGTTCCGCCCGGCGCAGCCTCCTCCGCAGAGGGTGTCTTTCAAGAAGATGTTCGGAGAGGTAACGCACGTCGGCATCCGAAACCACCACGTCGCAGCGCTCCGTACCGTGCGCCGTCTGTACGCCCGTCGTACGCCCCCTGTCGGTGGCAATACCCGTTACCTGCGTACCGAAACGAAATTCCGCCCCCTGTTCGGATGCGAGGGCGTGGAGTTCCCGTGCGACGGAATACATTCCCCGACGCGGGAAACAGGCGCCAAGGTTGTTTTCGAGATGGGCTATCATGTTGAGCGTGGCGGGAGCGCGGTAAGGGTCGGACCCGTTGTAGGTGGCGTACCGGTCGAAAACGCGCACGAGGCGGTCGTCGCGCAGGTCGCAGACGTTGGCCCGGTGCATGGTACGCATGAAATCCAGGTCGGCGAGCCGTGCGGCTGCCCGACGGTAGGGCGGCGTATTGAAATTGGATAGCTTATGGAAATCGCTGAACAGAAATACCGGCGCTCCCGTCTCGTACATGGCGCGGGCGGTTTCCAGCCGTCGGAAAAGCCGTTCGCCCGTTCCGAATCCTTTCCCGGCCAGCTCGCGTTCCAACCGGCTGCGGTCGGCGTAGAATGAAAAATCGCTTCCGTCGGGAAAGAAATATTTGCAGTTGCACTCCAGCTCCGTACAGGGTATGCGCCCGGCCATCTCCTCCCCGCAGTCCCGGAAGAGCTCTTCGAGCAGAGAGGGCAGAGTCAGCAGCGAAGGGCCCGTATCGAATCGGAAACCCGCCGCACGCAATTCCGACATCTTGCCGCCCGGTGCGGCGTTTTTCTCGTAAACGACAACCTCGAATCCGGCCGCAGCGAGTCGCGCGGCCGCGGCGAGTCCTCCTATGCCCGCACCCACGACAGCCGCCTTCATAATGCACCTCCTTCCCGGAGCATGCCGCCCTGTACGAACCGCTCCCAAATAATCGCGAACCACGCGCTGTAACGTTCCGGGTGCAGGCGCAGTCCTTCGCTCACATCGTGCGGCGCGAAATAACCGTATTCCGCCACCTCGTCCGGATTCGGTCGGGGCGTATCGTCGGAGACAGCCATATAGACGTGGTCGTATTCGTGTTCCTGCAATCCGCCGCCGAGGTCGGCTCGATAGATGAACGACATCCGGTAGACCAGTCCGGCGTGCATGCCCATCTCCTCGCCGAGGCGCCTGGCGGCGGCCGCCGCCGTTTCTTCGCCCGGACGAGGATGGCTGCAGCATGTGTTCGTCCAGAGACCGCCGGAATGATATTTCCCCTCCGCCCTTTTTTGAAGCAGCGCACGGCCCGACGAATCGAATACGAGAACGGAAAAGGCCCGGTGCAGCAACCCGGCCCGGTGGGCGTACATCTTCGGTGCGACGTCTACCTGCCGGTCGGCGGAATCTACGAGTATGACCATATCGTTCAGATGAATTTTCCTGTGAGACATGCCTTGCCGAACAGCAGCGCCTTGCGGCCGTTGGAAATCCGCACCCGCTCGCGGAGCAGTCGTTCCGCAGGCGTGCGTTCTATGACTCCGGCAAGACGTTTGTAATACAGATATGCGGTGTAGACGCCGAGCCGGGCACATGCCGGGAGTCGGCGTATGCCTTTTTCCGCCTCGCGGTAGTCGGCATAAATGTCGTCGAGAATGCTCCTTTTGACCTCCTCCGTCAGCGTGCCTGCGGTCAGTGCGGGGAAATAGACCCGGCGCAGACCGGTCATGTCGCTGCCCAGGTCGCGCAGGAAGTTCACCTTCTGGAATGCCGCACCGAGACGCTGCGCGAAAGGTTTCAGTCCTTCGTATGCGGCCTCGTCTCCTGCCACGAACACCTTGAGGCACATCAGTCCGACCACTTCGGCCGAACCGTATATGTATTCGCTCAGCTCCCGGTCGGTATAGTCCGAGTGGTCGAGGTCCATCCTCATGCTGTGCAGGAAGGCGGCGACCAGCGCATCGTCGATGGCGTAACGGTCGGCCGTAGCTCGGAAGGCGTTGATGACGGGATTGGTGCTGATACCGCGCGCAGACGCACGGAAGTATTCGTCGCCGAACTCGGCCAGCATGCGTTCCTTGTCGTAGCCGTGGAAGGTATCCACAATCTCGTCGGCGAGCCGTACGAAACCGTAAATACCGTACACGGCGTTGCGGATGTTCCGGTCGAGACAGCGCACCCCTATCGAGAACGACGTGCTGTAACGATTGGTGACCAACCGGCTCGTCGCGAAACATACATCGTCATAAACAGCTTTCATATCCGTCATGGTCTTTATTTCCCGATACGGCCGGGCGCCGAAAGCGCGCAGTCTGCCGCAATCTTTCCCGAAATCAACGCGGTGGGCACGCCGGGACCGGGAACCGTCATCTGTCCCGTGTAAAACATGTTGCACAGCCGGCGGTTGCATACCTTGGGTTTCAAGAACGCCGTCTGCATCAAAGTATTGGCCAGGCCGTATGCATTCCCCCTGTAGGAGTTGTAGTCGCGCACGAATCCGTCCGCTCCATAGGATTCGCAGAACAGCATCCGGCTGCGCAGTTCCTGTCCCGTAAGCCGTTCCATCCGCTCCAGAATCCGGTCCAGATAATGTTGCCTGATTCCGGGTGTCTCGGTCAGTCCAGCCGCCGCGGGTATCAGTATGATTGCCGATTCGCATCCTTCGGGTGCGAGGGAAGTGTCGGTAACCGAAGGGAAGCTGGCATAAAACAGCGGTTCTTCCGGCCACTCCGGAGCATCGTACACGGCAGCGGCGTGTTTCCCGAACGAAGTGTCGAAAAACAGCGTGTGGTGCGCCACGCCGTGCAGCCGGCAGCCGAATCCGATATAGAACATTACTGCGGAGGGAGCCAGCCTGCGCCGCTCCCAATAGCGTTCGCCGTAATTGCGGAAGCGTTCCGGAAGCAGCGTTTCGGTATGTCGGTAGTCGGCTCCGGAAATTACGATGTCGGCCCGTACGGTCTCGCCGCCGACACGAATTCCCGCCGCACGGTCTTCGCCGCATACGACGGCCTCCACGGGCGAGGAAAGGTATGTTTCCGCCCCCAGCTCCCCGGCGAGCCGTGCGATGCCTTCTGCCGCGCGCGACATGCCGCCCCGAACGTGCCACGAACCCAGCACCATGTCGGCATAATTCATGAAACGGTAGAACGAAGGCGTGTGCTCGGCTTTGGCACCGAGAAAGAGTGCGGGAAATTCGAGCATGCTGCGCAGTTTCGGACTCTTCACCCCTCTGCGTACTGACGAAGCGAGGCTGCGTGCGAACTGTCCGGCATGCGCCGCGGTCTGAGGCGTGACGAGCTCGGCCGGGGAAATTCCTGGCCTGTACACGATGTCGTCCATGGCGACGCGGTAATTCGTCTGCGCGCTTCTCAGGAACCGGTCGAGAAAACGGCTGCTGCCCGGTTCTTCGCTCTCGAACATCCGGTGCAGGGCGTCGGTCTGTGCCGGTTCAGCGAGCATCGTTCCGTCGGCGAAATACATCGCATAACCGGGGTCGAGCCGCTCTATGCGATAGTAGTCGCCGGGGCGTCGCCCGAAGTCGGCGAAAAACCGTTCGAAAACGTCGGGCATCCAGTAGAATGTCGGGCCCATGTCGAATTGGAAACCGTCCCTCTCCAGACGGCGCGCACGTCCTCCGGGGACGGGATTTTTCTCGAATATCCGCACACGATGCCCCGCGGCGGCCATATAGCAGGCGGCTGACAAGGCAGAGAATCCCGCACCGATAATAACGACTTCTTTCATTGTTACTGCGCCGCAAACGAACGGCGGCACGCCAACAAGATGCACATATTGTGCCGTTTCCGCAATCCGCGCCGGCATTTTCCGTTTCCGGCCCAAAGAATGACGGCCGTCGGCACACGCGCCGGACTTTCTCCGCACTGCGCCCGGTGCCTGCTCGGAGGCCGTATCCCCGTACAGAGAGCGGACGGCAACACAGGGTTATGTTGCACCGAGACCGGTTGCACATACCGTACAGCTACGGCTTTCGGGGTATGTCACGATATGGTTCGGACAAACAGTTGACAAGGTAAGGGCCTCCTCGAACACGACTGCCGGACGGGGGCCCTTCTCATTCGGCCGTTCCGTGGCTGCGCATACATTGAATATTTTTCGGTTTTCTAAAAAAAATCGCACTCGGCGGAAGAAGCAGCGACGAGATGAAATACTGTTATCGTTCGGAAAAATGTCGATTGTGGGTAGTGCTTATAGTGATTGTCGTTTCATGGATGATAAAAGCGGGTTTCGATAAAGAAAATGCGGGGATTTTTTGGAAAGCCGAAAACTTCTGCTATTTTATATGTCTTTGTTTTTTAATAAGTTTGT
>DXFY01000022.1 GCA_019114205.1 Candidatus Tidjanibacter gallistercoris
TCCGATTTACGGAAGCGAAGATATTGCCATGCCCAAAGTGGTGTCAGAACACGTTAAGCGGCAACAGGGACATCGTAACATATACGTGTTGGACAGAGGATTGCAATCAACAAGGAATATGGCAGCCTTCAGCAAAGAGTCGATATGCTTCATTGCCAGATCAAAAGAAAACCGAAAATATGTCGAACTGGAGCAAATTCCGTTTACTGACAGCGATTTAGGAGGCTTAGAACTTATCCGTGACAGCAAAGTCTATCTGTACACAGGGCAACCTGTAATGGACAAGCGAGGTAATAAATATTACCGACAGGAGTTAGTTGAAGAACCCTTGAAGCTGATCGTAGCTCGCAGTAAAGACGAATCGGCTACCGAGTATTGGTTCATAACCAATGACTTTGAGCTTAGGCCCAAAGAAATTGCCAATGCTTACCGAAGAAGGTGGGATATTGAAGTCTTCTTTCGTTTTATCAAGCAGGAATTAAACGCAAGTCATCTCATATCGTTGAACAAAAACGGAATAGAGGTAATCTTTTATATGACTTTGATAACCGCTATGTTAGTATTGATCTACAAACGAGCAAACAATGTCGGATATAAAACCGCTAAACGACGGTTTGCTATGGAAATTCGCGATCTGGCTATCGCAATGATAAGCGTACAATGTGGAGGCAATCCGGCCTTATTCTTCAAAACATAAAAAGGCCGGAAGAAAAATCTTCCGACCACGAGTGGATGAGAATCCGCCTTTATTTTTTCAGGCGGGCAATCTTGTTCCGCTTCCTTATGCGGGAGCGTCATTCTTCCTGCACATCCACTACTCATACCGACTGTTCGGGAGCTTGGCAAGGACGAATATCCGGACAATATCCGCGGCGGAAGGTAGTGTCCCGGGGCGGTCGAAACGATAGTCGTTCCGACCGTTCGTCGTTTCCGCATTTTGCCCGCACCGACGCCAACCTCTTCCAACACCTGTTCCAACCGAGACAACGGGGGCGGCCGGTCTGCCCGGGCCGTCCGCAGGCGGGTTAAATTCGTCCCCTGCACCGCTATTGGTGCTAATCTAATATTTCGCAAAGATGGACGAAAAAGTAAAGAACGACGAGAAGAAGGTAATGCTCGTCAGGCAGACCGGAGAAGGTCAGGACGGCAGGCTGAAGGCCGTCGGCAGTATCGACGAAGACGGAAACATCGAGACGCTCGATCCCACTGCGGCGAATGTCGCCAAACTGTTCGACGTGAACACGAACCAGCCTGCTTTGGAGGCGTTTTTCACCAAATTCATGGAGCAGTCGCAAGACCCTGTAAAAACGGGTATCTCGGAGATCTTCATCATGGCCGAAAGCGTGCTGAACAAACTCATCAGAATCGACCTCGATCCGCAGCTGCTCGAAAACTACCGCGTCGATCCGGCCGAAGAGCTCGCAAAGATGGAACCGCAGATCGCGGTTCCCCGTTTCGAGCCTATGGATATTTCGAGAATCGACACGGCGGATATGGAGCGCATGGGTATCCGTATGGGAGACCTCGAACCCCATTTGAAGGCGATGTCCTACGGGCACAAATCGCACGGACTGATCGAAATGCGGCCGGAAATGGAACCCGGCGGCATGCGCGTCACCACCAAAGGGCGCGTATCGCTCGAAGAGCAGGCCGACGGCTCGCTGAAAGTCGTGCCGCACTACTATCGGGAGAAGTGCGACCTCGACGCGCCCTTCCACAACGTGCTGCTCGACGACGAGGCCAAGCGCAACATCGTCGAAACCCGTCATGCGGGCAAGGTGATCGACCTGGAGCTGGAGCCGGGCAGGATGACGCCCTGTTACGTTTCGCGCGACAAGTGGACGAACGAACTCGTTGCGATGCCTGTCTCGGAGTTCGATAAACGCGCATCGATCAAGAATGCCGACCTCTCCGAGGGCGAACAGCTCGACTTCTACTCCGGACGTAAAATTCTGCTGAAAGGCTATACCACCCGTTCCGGCTACAAACGCGATGCTTACATCCAGATCGACGCCTCGGAGAGCAATATCGAGTTCGACCACAGCGGCCTCGACAAAAGGCGCTATCAGGAGCATAACCGAGAGGTATATGCCGCCAAACGTTTCGAGCAGGGCAACCCTTTGCCGGAAGGCCCGCGGGCCATGTTCATTCCCAAGCGGGTGTTCGGGGTGGAACTGCCCCAAGAAGCCTACAATCAATGGCTGGACGCCCTCAATTTCCCCGAAAAGCGCAAAGATGTCAAAGCGACCTATTTGCAGGGATTACAATTCCCCGGAAGCCCGGAACGTGCGGATCGCTGGGTAAAACCCGATTACGAGGCCGGAAAGATCAAATCTTACCGTTGGAACCCGGATTACTCGCGCAAACAGTCCTCCTCGCAGTCACAGGCTCCGGCCCGAACCCCGTCGAACGAGCCGTCCAAGCAGACCGAAGGACAGCCGCAGAAGCGGCAATCCGAACGCGAAGTGCGTCAGGTCGCCCCGCCGAAGCCTCAGCCGAAGAAGTCCAAGAGCGTAGGAGGCCTGTAACATGCTCGCAGTCATCCTGATTATCATAGCGGCCTCGGTATCGCTCTCCGTCGTGACCCTGCTGATTCTCTATTATGTCGGCAAACGCCCCGATGCGGAACGGACGCAGGACGACGACAGCCGGTATTACGACGAGAACGGCAACCACCTCTACTACGACCGCAAGCTGATCGCCCGCCTCGAAAAGGAGCAAGAGCGGGCGGCGCAGCAAAATAAATAGCCACTGAAAACATCCGAAAAACCGAACCATGAAAGTCATCATAGCAGAAAAGCCCTCGGTAGCGCAGCAGATCGCCGCCGTCGTGGGCGCTACCGCCCGTAAGGACGGCTATATCGAAGGGGGCGGCTACGCCGTCACATGGGCCTTCGGCCACCTCGTAGGCCCGGCCATGCCGGAAGCCTACGGCATCGAAGGGTTCAAGAGGGAGAACCTTCCGATCCTTCCCGAAACCTTCGTCCTCGAACCGCGCCGCGTCAAAAGCGGCAAGGAGTACAAGCCCGATCCGGGAGCCGTCAAACAGCTCGCCGTCCTCAAGGAGCTGTTCTCCCGCACCGAGCGAATCGTCGTGGCTACCGACGCCGGGCGCGAAGGCGAGCTGATTTTCCGCTTTATCTATCACTATCTCGACTGCAAGACGCCCTTCGACCGGCTGTGGATCAGCAGCCTCACCGAGCGGGCCATCCGCGAAGGGTTGGCTAACATACGGCCCGGCAGCGAGTACGACGACCTCTACCTCTCGGCCCGTGCCCGCTGTGAGGCGGACTGGATCGTGGGCATCAACGCATCCCAAGCACTCGCCATCGCTGCCGGACGCGGTGCATGGTCGCTGGGCAGGGTGCAGACCCCCACGCTGGCGCTGGTGTGCGGGCGCTATCTGGAAAACACCTCGTTCACGCCGCAGACCTATTTCCGGCTCAAGCTCCACACGGCCAAAGACGCTACGGCGTTCGCCGTCCTCTCGACGCCGAAATACGATACGAAAGCGACGGCGAACGAGGCCTGTACCGCAGTCAGGGGCAGCGACGGCGTGCAGGTTACGAAGGTCGAGCGTCGAAAAGTGACCGAACAACCGCCGCTGCTGTACGACCTGACCTCGCTCCAGAAAGAGGCCAACACGCGGCACGGATTCTCGGCCGAAAAGACGCTCGGCATCGCGCAGGAGCTTTACGAAAAGAAGCTCGTCACCTATCCCCGCACGGGGAGCCGCTACATTCCGCAGGACGTGTTCGAGGAGATCACCCCGCTGCTGGCCTCGCTCTCCGGCCATACGGGTTTCGGCCATCAGGCCGCCGACCTGTCGGGCGGAGAGCTGAACCGCCGTTCGGTGGACGGCAGGAAGGTGACAGACCACCATGCCCTGCTGATCACCGGCCATACGCCTGCGGAACTTGCGGCGGATCATGCCAAAATCTACGATATGATCGCCGGCCGCATGGTCGAGGCGTTTTCGCCCGCGTGTCTGAAAGAGATCACCTCTGTCCGCATGGAGTGCGCGGGCATCCCGTTCGAGGTGCGCGGTACGGTCGTAACGAGTGCCGGATGGCGCAAGGTATGGGGCGAGCCGGAAGAGCGTACGGAGGAGGATGCGGCGGCTCTGCCCGAGCTCGCCGAGGGGGATATGCTCACGGTACGCGGATGCGACCTTCAGGAAAAGCAGACGCGCCCCCGCCCGCTGCATACCGAAAGCAGCCTGCTCGCGGCAATGGAGACCGCCGGTAAGGAGCTGGAAGACGAGGCCGAGCGCGAGGCCATGAAGGATTCCGGTCTCGGAACTCCGGCCACCCGTGCGGCGGTGATCGAAACGCTCTTTTCGCGCGAGTATATCAAACGTGAAAAAAAGTCGCTCGTGCCCACCGAGAAGGGCCTCGCCGTGTACGGCATCGTCAAGGACATGCGGATCGCCGACGCAGCCATGACGGGCGGCTGGGAGCTGGCCCTTGCGAAGATCGCCACCGGGGAGATGAGCGCTTTCACCTTTCGTAAAGGTATCGAAGTTTACGCCTCGCAGATCACCTCCGAGCTGCTCAAGGCGCAGGTCGGGTCGGTCGCCGGGCATACAGGCGCTCCGTGTCCCCGCTGCGGGGGCCGGGTGACGTTCTACCCGAAGGCCGCCAAGTGCGAAAATGCGGAGTGCGGCCTGACCGTATTCCGGACGATAGCGAAAAAGGAGCTTACGGACGGCCAGCTGGAAGCCTTGCTCGTCAAAGGACGAACGCCGACGATCAAGGGCTTCGCCAAAAAGGACGGGGGCACGTTCGAGGCCGCCGTAGTCTTCGACGGCGATTACCGCACCGCGTTCGCCTTCGAAGAAGGCGGCAAGGCCCGTAAGCCGGGTGCGGCGAAAGTCCGGAAATAATCCTTATCTTTGCCGCTGGACGACTTGTCACAGACGCTTTCGGCGTTCGGCAGGGATGTTCAGTGGCGGCGCTTCGGGTGGGAACCCGGAGCGCCTTTTCTTCCTTCGACCTTTGCGTTTCACACCACAGAACAATCCACATCATGCCGAACGATCATCATAACGCCCCGCAGACGGGGTTATCTTATTACGGCCTTTCGCTGCTCTCTTATCTGCGGGAGAGCCATCCCGACCTGGCGGACGATGCCGACTTCATCCGCACGCGGGCGCAGTCTGCGGCCGAAACATACAGCCGCATCATCCGCAGCGGAGGCTCCCGCATCGAAGCGGCCGAGGAGGCCGACGCCGTACTCTACCGCGGGCTTCATTTCTCGCTATACGGTACTCTCGCAAACGTTATCCGCAACGAGTTCGCGGACATCATTCCCGAAGAGGATGCCCGCGAGGCCGCCCTCATCCTTCTGCCGCAGGCCAAAGAGGTCGCCCGAAGCTACGAGCTTGCAGACGATTTCGCCGCCACGCCGCAGTACGCTCTGCTCTACACCGAACTTACGGGAACCGTTCAAATTCTGCTCGACAATGGCATACAATAAGACCGAACACCTGCGCCGCAATATCGAAGCGATCCGCACGGCCTTCGCGCTGGAGAGGGAACAGCGGGCGGCCACGCCCGAAGAGCGGGATGTGCTGCGTGCGTACAGCGGCTTCGGAGCGATCAAGGAGGTATTGGAGCCGCTGCCGCACAAAAAGGAAACGGCGCTCACGCCCCTGATCGAAGAGCTGCACGCCGTGCTGAAAGAGAACACCGGTGGCGAGCGCGAGTACAAACGTTATCTGGACAGCCTCAAAGCTTCGGTGCTGACGGCCTTCTACACACCGGAACCCGTGACGGACGCCATTATGCGGATGCTCTATAATGCGGGCGTCGTTCCGGTGCGTGCACTCGAACCGAGCGCCGGAACGGGGGCTTTCGCGGAGTACCTGCGCCGTTATAACGAAGAGGCCGAGATCACCTGCTTCGAGAAAGACCCGCTTACGGGTTTAATCCTGCGCCACCTGCATCCCGACGATACGGTGCGGGTGCAGGGTCTTGAAACCATAGAACCCGCCTACGAGGGGCACTTCGACCTGATTACGAGCAATATCCCCTTCGGGGACGTTTCGTTGTTCGACCCGGCGTTCTCCTCTTCGCGCGATCCGGTGCGCCGGCAAGGCGCATGGGCGATACACAACTACTTCTTTATGAAGTCGGTCGATCTGGTGCGCGCCGGGGGCCTCATCGCCTTCATCACTTCGCAGGGTATGGCCGATGCGGAGCGCAATCGACCCGTGCGGGAGTGGCTGATGGAGCGGTGCGATCTGGTCGCGGCCGTGCGGCTGCCGAACAACCTCTTTACAGACCATGCCGGAACGGAGGTGGGCAGCGACCTTATCGTCCTGCAAAAGAACTCGGCCGCCCGACCCCTCTCCGAGCGGCAGCGGGACTTTATCGAAACGCGCACGCTCTCGAACGGCATTACGGTAAACAACAGCTTCCGATCGCTCGACCGCGTGGTGCAGACCTCGGCCAAAGTGGGCACGAACCCCTACGGGAAACCGGCGATGGAGTTCACCCACGCCGGAGGCGTGGAAGGCATCGCCCGTGCGCTGGCGGATATGCTCGCGGAGGATATGGAGCGGCATTTCAACCGGGAGCTGTACGAAAGCCATGCCCCGAAGACCGCTCCGCGTCAGTACAGGGAACGGCAGACGGAGACGGTAAGTCCGCGACAGGCGCACGACGACATCGGGCAGGCACGGAATACGGAGCTGTCCGGGCAAACGGCATTACGGCAACACGGGAACCGAGAGATCGCACGGGAAATTCCTGCGACGGAGCGTGACGGCATCGGGCAGGAGCAAAAAGCAGAATTATCCGGCCAGACAGTCCGGCAGCAGACGCGGCAGGCAGCACCGTCCGCGGCGCAGGCTCCGGAAACTACGGCCGGTATATTCGACGACGAGCCGCCGTACCCTCCCGATCTCGATCCGTTCTGGCAGGCCATAGAAGACCATTGGTTTCCGGACGAGGCCGAGGCGAGAATCCGGACGGAAGAGGCCCTCCGCGCCGAAAGGCGGCAGACGGAACCTTCATCCGCGCAAACGACGCTCTTCCCGGACGCTCCGGCTTCGCCGCATCCTTCCCGGCAAACCGCCGGATTCCGGCGGCCGGCAACCTCCGTCCCTCTTCCCGAAACAACTCGCGGCGGCGGCCCGCGCCGAGCCGGAGAGGTATTGCAGGAGGTACTTTCCGACCTGCGGCAGAAAGCGGAACGGTATCAGGCCGGCCGGATGCAGGAACCCGCACCTTTCGATGAGCAGCCGGGGCCGTTCTGGCACCCTACCGAGGAGGAGTGGCGCGACCTTAACCGCTGGATGGAAGAACGGTATGCCGTTACGCAGGCCGCCTCCGACGGCTACCGACTCGACCCCGAAACAGGAGAGATGATCCCCATAGAGGATGCCGAAGCGGAGGAAATACGGGACGAAGCGACCGTGCAGGTCGAGGGTGCCGCCATGCCGAACGAATCCCTGCCCCCTCTGCCTACGCAAGAAGCATGGCAGCCTGCCGGGCAGGATTGGGCGGAGTTCGGCGCGTGGCAGGAGGAGCGGGAGAGGCGGTTTATGGAAGAGTACCCGCCCTCGCCAGAAATGTACGGATACGCCGAACCCGCCGTACAGACGGAAGCGACAGTCGTTCCGAATGAGGATACCGGGGCTGCCGCGACGCCGGATGAACAGCCCGATACGGCAGAATTGCGTGGGGAACCCTCCGTACAGAATGTACGGGCAAACATATCCGAACCTGCGGTTATGGAACCCGCTGCACGGCGGACAGCAGCACACGCCCCTGCCTCGGCGCAAGAGCCGCAGTCCATGCAGGAAGCGGAACGGCCTGCCGGCAGCACGGTACGTCCGGCCGACGACGGGCGGGAAGAGGCGGTTATGGAACCCGTTGCACGGCGGACAGCAGCACACGCCCCTGCCTCGGCGCAAGAGCCGCAGTCCATGCAGGAAGCGGAACGGCCTGCCGGCAGCACGGTACGCCCGGCCGGCGACGGGCGGGAAGAGGCGGTTGCGGAACCCGCTGCAACGGCAGCGCAGGCACGAGCGGCCGGACAACCCTCGCAGGATGGGTTCGCAGGATCGCTGTTCGATGCTTTCGATACGCAGACCGAACCGGAGCCGGTGCTGAACGTACAGCAGGAACCGGTGCTTACGCTCTACGACCTGTTCGGGTTTTCAGCCGAAGAACGCAGTCAGGTGAACCGTCCCAAGAAGCGCGGCCCGAAACCGAAAGCGCAAAAGCAGACGACGGCCCGACCCCGGAAAGAACCCGAAGAGGAACGCTTTATTGAATGGCGCGAGGAGCTGATGATAGCGCGTCAGGAGCGGTTGGAAGCGAAGCAGCGGGCCGCAGCGGCAAACACGGCATTGTCCCCGGCCGAGGCGCTTCGGAAAGCCGCTGCACACTTGGCCGCCGCGACACCGATACAACCCCCGCAGAGCGCACAGGCCCCGAAGGCGGCTAATGTTTCTCGGGAGGAGGAGCGTCCTCTGGACTGGCGGGAGAGGCTGATGCAGAATCGGCCGTATCAAGAGGAACGACAGCCGGCAGAGGTATTGACCGCCGTACCTGCGGAGCGCTCCGCCGTTACGTCCGCAGAAAATCAATCGAGAACGATAACCGTAAACAGGCAGGCTGCGGCGAAGCCTGCGACAGGGCGATCCGGCGTAGCCGGGCAGCCGCAGGCCGCGATCCGAACGGAATACGGAAGGGAGCGGCCGGAACCGTCTCGTAAGGTTCCCGACAGTGCTGCGGACGGCAAATCCGGAGACAGGGCGCAGCTATCGGACGCATTGTCGCCGCAGGCCGATCCGTTCATTGCGACCGGCTCTCCGCATCCGGCGCCGGATGCCGTCGCCGTCACAGGGCCCGCTGCGGACAATCCGGCACCCGCAGGCAGTGCGGTACGGCAGGGCGTCCCGTCCGCGAGCGTTTCCGGAAAGCGAGCCGAAGCCGCTATGCCGCACAATACGGCACACGGCGACGAGGCGGCCGAAGACCCGCTCGCACCCCGGCCTTTCAAGGGAGAACGGCCGGAACATTACCGCGACGGGACGCTCATCGTGGATAAAGAGAACCGTGTAGGATACCTGAGCGACCTGAAAACCCTACGCCCGATGTTCCATCCGCTCGACCTGCCCGAAGAACAGCGGGTGAAAATGTCGCTCTATATCGAGGTGCGGGACACCTATTATCACCTCTACAACGTGGAGGCCGACACACTGGCCCCGCACCCCGCGCTGCGCGTAATGCTGAACAGTCTTTACGACAACTTCGTGGAGCGGTTCGGCCGGCTGAACGAACCGCAGAATATCGACCGGATACGGATGGATCCGGGAGCTGACGAGATACTCTCGCTGGAACGCTACGCCGACGGTATCGTGAACAAGGCCGACATCTTCGACCATCCCGTCGCATTCAATCCGGCGGAGATCGAAAAGACGGACGATGTGCATACGGCACTGGCGGCCAGCATGAACCGTTATGCGGACATCGATATCGAGTATATATCGGAACTTACCGGGGCGAGCGAAGCGGAGGTGCTGGAACAGCTCAAAGGGCGTATCTACTTCAACCCCGACAGCGGGAAATACGAGATCGCCGAACGTGTCATCGCGGGCAACGTCATCGAGAAGGCCGACCGCGTCGAGCGCTTCCTCGACGAGAATCCGGATCACGAGGGCGCACGGGAGACCCTCGCGGCGCTGCGAGAGGCTACGCCCAAGCCCATCGCTTTTGAAGATTTGGACTTCAACTTCGGCGAGCGGTGGATACCTACGGGTATCTACGACAGTTATGCCTCGTGGCTCTTCGAAACGGAGGTCAAGATCGGTTACATTGCCGATCTGGACGAGTTCGGCATTACGGCCAAAGACGAGTACAATATCAAGATACAGAACCAGTATGCCGTTCAGGGAGAGTTCCGCCGTTATACCGGACTGCATCTGATGAAACACGCCCTGCACAACACGATTCCGGACATCACCAAAAAAGCCCGCAAACTGATCGACGGCGAGTGGAAAGAGGTAAAGGTACGCGACGGGGAGAAGATACAGCAGGCCAACATCAAGATCGACGAGATCCGCAGCGGTTTCACGGACTGGCTGTGCGACCAGTCCGCCGACTTCAAGGAGCGTCTGGCCGACATGTATAACCGCAAGTTCAACTGTTTCGTGCGCCCGAAGTACGACGGTTCGCACCTGACCTTTCCCGGCCTCGACCGCAAGGCGCTGGGCATCGAAGACCTCTATCCGAGCCAGAAGGACGCTATTTGGATGGATATTCTGCTGGGCGGCGGTATCGTGGACCACGAGGTCGGCGGCGGCAAGACGCTTATCATGTGCTGCGGAACCTACGAGAAAAAACGCATCGGACTGGTGAACAAACCGATGATTACGGGACTGAAAGCCAATATCCATGAGATCGCCAAGACGTTCTGCACAGCGTATCCGATGGCCCGCGTGCTCTATCCGGGCCGCGAGGATTTCACGCCGAAGAAGCGCGAGCAGATATTCCGGCAGATCAAGAACAACGACTGGGATGCGGTGATCCTCTCGCACGAGCAGTTCGGCATGATCCCGCAGTCGCCAGAAATCCAGCAGGAGATCTTGCGGGCGGAACTCGACAGCGTAGAACAGAACCTTATGCTGCTCAAGGCGCAAGGCAAGAGCGTATCGAAACGTATGCTGACCGGCTACCTCAAGCGCCGGCACAATCTGGAGGCCAAACTGCAAAAGATTCAGTACGCCCTCGACCACCGCAAGGACGATGCGGTGGACTTCCGCCGTATGGGTATCGACCACCTCTGCGTGGACGAGAGCCACAAATTCAAAAATCTGATGTTCAACACGCGGCACGACCGCGTGGCGGGCCTCGGCAACCCCGACGGGAGCCAGCGGGCACTCAACATGCTCTTTGCCCTCAGAACCATACAGGAGCGCACGGGGCGCGATCTGGGGGCGACATTTCTGTCGGGGACGACCATTTCCAACTCCCTCACGGAGTTGTATCTGCTGTTCAAATACCTGCGTCCGAAAGCGCTCGACCGGCAGAACATCCGCACCTTCGACGCATGGGCCGCCGTATTCGCCAAAAAGAGCGTCGATTACGAGTTCTCGGTCACCAACCAGATCGTGCAGAAGGAACGGTTCCGCTATTTCATCAAGGTTCCGGAGCTGGCGGCTTTTTATTCGGAAATTACGGATTTCCGCACGGCCGAGGACATCGGTATCGACCGCCCGCGCAAGAACGAGATACTGCACAACATCCCGCCCACGCCCGACCAGCAGGCGTTTATCGACCAGTTGGTGCATTTCGCCAAGACAGGCGATGCCACCGTGCTGGGACGGGCACCCCTCACGGAAAGCGAGGAGAAAGCCAAAATGCTGATCGCTACGGACTACGCCCGTAAAATGTCGCTCGATATGCGTATGATCGACCCGGAGCTGTACGGCGATCATGTGGACAATAAGGCGAGCCACTGTGCCGCGCAGATCGCGCACTATTACCGCAAGTACGACCAGCACAAGGGCACGCAGTTCGTCTTCTCCGATCTGGGGACATGGAAGCCGGGAGACGAGTGGAACGTGTACGCCGAGATTCGGCGCAAGCTGGTCGAAGACCACGGCATTCCGGCTTCCGAGGTTCGTTTCATACAAGAGGCAGCCGGCAGCGAGGGCAAACGCAAGAAGATGATCGAAGAGATGAACACCGGACGCATCCGCGTATTGTTCGGCTCGACCGATATGCTGGGTACGGGCGTGAACGCCCAGAGGCGGTGCGTGGCAATCCACCACCTCGACAGTCCGTGGCGGCCCAGCGACTTGGAGCAGCGCGAAGGGCGCGGCATCCGCAAAGGCAACGAAGTGGCCAAGCTCTACGCCGACAACACGGTGGATGTTATCATCTACGCCGTCGAAAAGTCGCTCGACGCCTACAAGTTCGGGCTGCTGCACAACAAGCAGCTCTTCATCCGCCAGCTCAAACACAATAATCTGGGAGTGCGTACCATCGACGAGGGCGGTATGGACGAAGGCAGCGGCATGAACTTCTCGGAATATGTGGCCGTGCTGTCGGGCAACACCGACCTGCTGGAAAAGGCGCGCCTCGAAAAGAAGATCGCGGGGCTGGAGAGCGAGCGTCAGGCGTTCATCCGCGGTAAGTCGTCGAGCCGCAGCCAGTTGGAACATACGCTCGGGGAGATCGAAAAACTCGACGACAAGATCGGGCGCATCGAAAAAGACCTCGAAGCCTTCAGAAGCCGTGCGGAACTCAACGAGGACGGTTCGTACCGCAACCGTATCACGCTGGACGGGGTGGAGAGCAACGACCCGCAGTTCATCGGCAAACAACTGAACCATATCGCAAAAACCGTCGATACGGGAAGCGGGGAGAAGCGTATAGGCTCCATCTACGGGTTCGAGATCATCGTCAAGAGCGAAAAGAGCATGAAGGAGGGGTTCGAGTCCATTCGCAACCGCTTTTACGTGCGGGGAGAGGGAGAATACCTCTACCAGTACAACTACGGCAATCTGGCCGGAGACCCGCGCACGGCGGCGCTCAACCCCCTGCACGCGCTGGGCACGATCGAACCGACGCTGGAGAAATTCCGCAAGGAGCGCACCTTGCTGGAAAAGGACGTGCCCCAGCTCCGGCAGATCATCGAGGGTACATGGCGCAAAGAAGCCGACCTCGCGGCTTTGAAAAAAGAGATGGAACGACTCGACCGGCAGATACAACTCGCGCTCAAACCCGTAGGCAGCGACCGTGACGGCGAAGAGGCTGGAGAGCAGCAGGAACAGCGTCAGGAGAAGGACGCGCGACGGGAAGCACCTGCCGCCGATGACCTACAACGGCATATTCCCGCACGCCTGCGGCAGATCGCCGATGCCTCCGGCGGACGTATCGTCATCGGGGGCGTGCCGCCCCGCACGGACGATGATTTTTCATCCAAAAAAATCAAACTATAAACAGGAAAGCCTTGCATTTTATCCTTGCAAGGCTTTCCCGTTTCATCGGTTATCGGGGGCCCGATCAGGCTGTTTATTCCTTATCCGAACCAAGCGGCGGCAGTCCGATCGTGTCCTCGATCAGTCCATCGGGATTCTTGTCCAGAAAATTCTGGCCCGATACGACACTGTGCCCCAACTCCCGTTCCGTCTCCTTGCGGGCCACTCCGGCGACGTTGCCGCCGCGCCGGGCGACCCGTTTGCTTTCGGCGAACGTATCGGGTTTCTCCTGCTGTGAGATTTCGGTCGTCACCCGTTCGCCCAGCATCGTGAAGATCAGCTCCAAATCGGTCATGTGGTCACGCAGGTTTTGGCCCTTTTTCGTCAGCCCCTTGATCGCCCTGTGTTCCGAAGGCGTCACGCCAAATGTCGCACGCGCGATCTCCGCCGTCAGGATAGCGAAATCCCTCTCTTCCCGAATGCCGCGCTCTTTCCATTCATCCGTCAGGTTCTGCCGTATGGCGATGCCCCGCAGCCGTTTGTCGATCCAATCCTTCGGATAACCTTTGGCCTCGTAAACGGCCTTCATGCGTTCCTGCGCCAGCTCAGGGTTCTCGATCTCCTGCACACGCTCATATCCGACCTGTGCCAGCCATTGCTTGAATGGCTCGGCCTTCGGAGAGGGGATCGACTGGATGATACGAAACAACCCTTTAACATCGGCAGCCTGAACAGACCTCCGGCGACCATCGGCGGCGATCATCGCAACTGGGGTACAAATTGTACCCCAGTTGCGATTAAGCAAGGGATCGCGTTGCCGCATACGCTTGATATACTGTTTGACATCTACGCTGTCCGTCAAAAATTCAACGACATCGGCAATGGAAAAATACCATTGCTCATTCATCCATGCGCGGCGGATCTGCTTGTCCTGAAAAACGACGATCTTACTGTCTGCCATAACGAATTTATTTTATTTTTCCGAACCGCTGCACACGACCGACTGTCGGAGCGGACGGAATGCGAACTATTTCACTTTGGCAGCAAAGGCTTTCGAGGGCTTAAAGGCCGGGATCGTATGGGCAGGAACGATCATCGTCGTATTCTTGGAGATGTTACGCGCCGTTTTGGCCGCCCGATGTTTCAGCAGGAACGTGCCGAAACCGCGTAGGTAAACATTCTCACCGCCGATCAGGGAGTCCCGGAGCTGCTCCATGAATCCTTCCACTACACTCGTTACGATTCCTTTCTCAATGCCGGTCTGCTCCGCGATCCGGCTTACGATGTCAGCCTTTGTCATATCCTTATCGTTTATAGGTTCATTATGATTTATTCCGGTTGCGCTTCGGGCAGGAACGCCGCGAAGATTCTGCGCAGTTCCTTTTCCGATAACCGGTTGCTGCGGATCGTTACCACGCCCTCTGCCGCCTCGGCTGTCAGACGGCCTCCCGTTACGGCACGGCCATCCGCCCCGACATAGAAAGCCGAAGGGTC
>DXFY01000023.1 GCA_019114205.1 Candidatus Tidjanibacter gallistercoris
TTGCCTTTCACCCGGATCAAGAACAAGTTCTTCTACAAACCGGAAGATGTACAAAGCCTGTTGGAATCAAGTTATCACCCACAAAAAAGAAAGCCATGAGTTACGATCTTATAAACAGAAAAGACCAGCGGATTGATACTATTTTCAAAGGGCTGGAAAACATGGAGCGCATGATAGACGCAATACGGACGGCTCCAAGGCCCGCATTTCACGGTGATTATTTCCTCACGGACGAGGAACTTTCAAAGCTGTTGAAAGTAAGCCGGCGTACCTTGCAGGAATACCGGACCCTCGGTATGATACCTTACTATCTTGTACAGGGAAAAGCCCTTTACAAAAGTCAGACATACAAAAAGTTCTTGACGACGCATATAAAAGATGCAGGGAAGAACAGCGATGGGTATGAAGCAAAAGTAAAAGAAACGGCCTCTTTACAAGGTCGTTTCTTTGTTGTCGGACAATTGGTATCCGAATCTCCTTCTTCGTTTCTTGACAATAACATCTTCTTCATACAGACCAGGAATCCGATCCATTCCGGCTGCTTTCAGCCGTTTCATGTCCTCGTCCACTTTCCTGTCAGTCACTTTGGCGTAAAGCTGCGTGGTCTCAATACGCATGTGCCCCATCATTTTGCCGACTGTCTCGATTGGAACACCCAATGAAAGGGTTATATGGGTTCCGAAATTGTGTCGTGCCTTATGAAATGTAAGTTCAAATCCGTAAACTTCACCCAACTGGTGGGCGAGCATAATGAAATACGTACGACTATACAGATTGAAGACCTTGTCATCCTTTCTCTGTTCCCGATATTTTTCTATTATCTTCAACGGAATATCCAGCAATCGGACAGAAGACAGTGTTCCTGTTTTCTGGCGATGGATATGGATCCACCATGAACCGTCTTCAGATTGGGTAATATCATTTACCCTCAATTTTTTCAAATCCGTATAGGCAAGTCCGGTAAAAGTGGAGAAGATGAACATATCCCTTACAAACTGAAGCTGTGGCTTCTCGACAGGTGTTGTAAGCAGTGTCTTCAGGTCTTCCAGCTTCAGATGACGACTTTTCCGTTTGGGCAGTTCAGGATGAAGGCGACAATACGGATCACGGCGGATTGTTCCCTGGCTGACAGCCCGCATGGTCATCTTCTTCAGCCTATAAAGATGTTCATGCACGCTCTTCGGGCTTAAATTCCTGTCCGTCCTGAGAAAAAGTTCAAAGTCATCGTAGAACACACGGTCAAGACTACGTAGCAGTACATCCTCTACGCCGCGTTTTTCCTGCACGAAAGCCGAAAGGTGCTTATATGAACGTAAGTAGGAATCATAACTCTCCTTTATACGATCCACACCGATACGTTTCTTAAACTCCTCGTTATGCTCTCTGAAAAGAGCCAGCAGAGTTAGCGGTTTCTGACCGACTCCCATCACGGCATTCTTTACCTGCTCTGCCGTAATAAATCCCAGACTGTTCTTAATCCGCCTGTAATGCTCCTTGATTTCTTTGGTCAGATCATCAATAGCCCGGTTGACGGTAATGGCATTCTCACTGCGGCCGTCAGCCCGTCCTTTTTCAGGATTCCAGATGGCCGGATTGACGGATACTTTCGTTCCTATCTGTTCCCATTTGGCATCTATGCTTATCTTGCACAGCAACTGGCACGTTCCATCCTTACGGACTTTGGTGCGGTTTATATAAAACAGTATCGCAAATGTACTGCGACGTTTGATTTCCATATTGTCAGTATTTCTTTTCATAATCCTATTTTTTGCCATTGTCAAATAACTACAGAAAACCGCTCAGCAATTATTTTATCCAATGCTTTCGTATCTGTATCTATCTTATTGTCTGTCACCTTTGCGTAATGCTGTGTGGTCTCAATACGACTGTGCCCCAACATCTTGCTGACCGTTTCAAGCGGTACGCCATGGGAAAGTGTAATTTCTGTCGCATAGGTATGACGGGCTGCATGGAAGACCAGCTTACGTCCTATACCGCAAATTTCGGCGATACGTTTCAAATAACGATTCAATGAACTGTTGGAATACATGGGGAGAAGCTTTCCTTCAGGAGCCATATCGCGGTATTTTTCAATAATATGGAACGGCAGTTCCATAAGCGGTATTTCAAAATCTACACCGGTTTTCTTGCGAGAACTCCTGATCCACCAGGTACCATCTTCCGCGAGAGAAAGGTTTTCATTTGTCAGCAGACACATGTCGCTATAGGGAATACCCGTATAACAGGAAAACAGGAACATATCTCTCACATGATAAAGAATCTGATCATGGAGAGGTGTTGTCATAATCCTATTCAATTCTTCGGAGGTGAGATATTTCTGTTCCGGTTTCGGATGTACCGGTTCATATCCGACAAACGGGAATACTGTTATTATACCGTCAGCAATAGCTTCTCCGACAATTGTTTTCAGTTGGACGGTAAGATTGACTATTGTGCCTGAAGCCAGACAACATTCCGTACGTAGGTACAAGTCATATTTTTCAATGAAGGAACGGTCCAATGCGGCAAAAGGGATATCTGACAGCTTATATTGCATCTGTAAAAAACGTACCAGATGATTGTAGGAATTACGGTAAGCCCTCAATGTCTTTTCCGTACGATTGATCCCAACACGTTTCTCGAAATTTCTAATGAAAAGTCTGAAATAGCTTAATAGGGTTTCCTGTTCCGAAGCCATCCCCAAAAGTTGATGCTTTACATCCTCTGCTGTTACATCCTCACGGATTGCAGATTGTTCCGCATAGATGCCGAGCGCGGCAGCACGTATTTCATCCAGTCTGTTGTTTATGTCTCTTGCCGCAACACTTTTTCCACACGCCCGTCCGGATGACCACAATGACTGTGGCACACGAAACTTGACACTGAATGCTGTTTCAGAGTGCTTGCCGACAATAAGCCGTGCCATCACGGGACAGTTTCCCCTGGCATCCGCCTCGCTCTTTTTAAGGTAGAACGAAACCTTTACATCTGTCTGATTCATAATCTGTTCCATTGTTTGCAAAATTAACAGAGACAGAGTTAATCATCGGCATGTAAAATATCGTCAGACATCGACAAAGCTATCACCATTGACTTCCGGAACCTATATTTTTCATATCTCAAAAAAAATAAGTACCTTCGCTAAGCCAAAATGATGAAACTGCGTTCTTTACGGTCGGAGCAGAAAGGATTTTCAAACAACTCCATACAACTGGAATGGGCAACGGATAGGTAGCAATTTTTTCGCTTAACTATTCAAAAAACGGCTTCAAAGCACACATTTACAAATGCGGAATAATGCTGCGTATCTCCCTGAAAGCCCAATAGTTTACATTATTCTTCCTAAATCCATCCGAAATCGGGCGAGTTTCACTATCTTTGTCCTCGTCCGGCACAGGCGCCCGAACCGGCTCCCGTGCCCCGCACCGCAACATGAAAGACGACTTCCCAAAGGCAGTATCCTTCGCCAGGGCGATGGCCCTGATTCCGCGCGACCGGCGTCGGGGCGCCGTCGGTGCCGTATGCGCATCGGTCGCACTCGCACTGCTCGACTTCATCGGAATCGCCGCGCTGGTGCCGGTACTGCTGCTTGTCCTGAACGAAGAGGCCACGTTCAGCTATCCGGTCATGCGGTGGCTGTACGATGCGGCCGGTTTCACGTCGTTCGGCACCTTCGTCACGGCCGTATGCCTCGCAGTACTGGCCGTCATCATCGTCAAAAGCGCGCTTACGCTCGCCGTATCCAACGCCGTGCACAAATACCTGCTGTCGCTCTACCGGTACTACTCCACCCGCATGTTCGACATCTACCTCTCCAAAGGGCTGCTGTTCATCCGCAGCCACCATACCACGCAGCTTATCAACAACGTGAACGGCGTCTGCCTCCGCTTTACCGACGGGGTACTCGGACAGCTCTTTTCCATCGTCACGGAAGTCATTCTGCTGGGACTCGTGGCGGCGGCGCTGCTGTGGTACGACCCGCGGCTGGTCTTCCTCGCCCTGGCCGTCTTCCTTCCGCTGACGGTAATTTATGCGCTGGTATTCCGCCGCCGGATGAACGAAAACGGGCGCACGGAAAACAAATTGTTCGTAGCACAGAACAAGACGCTTTACGAAACCCTGCGCGGATACTCGGACATCGAAATCAACAACGCCGAAGGCTACGTGTCGGAACGCTTCCGCAGCGGCCTCCGGAACCTGACCGACTGCCGCCGACGGGCCATGCTGGTACGCACGGCCGCAGGGCGCATGGCGGAATTCTCCCTCATCCTCGGCGTGGTGGCGATGATAGTCGTCGGACTGGCCTGCGGCACGGAGATGAACTCGCTGAAGATAGCGCTCGGCGTATTCGCAGTGGCGGCCTACAAAATAGTTCCCTCGGTGAACCGCATCGTAAACAACTGGGTGGAGTACAAACGCAACTCCTTTGCGGCAGAAAAAATAGCGGAAACCTTCGCCGACGCACCGGAAATCCGTTTCGCACAGCATACCGGGCAGCGGCTCCCGTTCGAACGCGAAATCGAACTGGAAAACATCACCTTCCGTTACGAAAAAGAGGGGAAAGCCGTTCTGGAAAACTTCTCGCTCCGCATCCGCAAGGGGGAGCGAATCGGCATCAGGGGATATTCGGGGGCCGGGAAGACCACCCTGTTCAACATCCTCTGCGGGTTCTTCCCGCCCGATTCGGGACGGGTGCTCATCGACGGCCGCCCGCTGTCGCCGGCCGACGTCCGCCGGTGGCAGGAAAACCTCGCCTGCGTATCGCAGGACGTCTTCATTCCCGACATGACGCTCGCCGAGAACATCGCCTTCGGCCAGCCCCGCGAAGCGATAGACGCCGCAAGGCTGCAGGAGGCCATCCGTGCGGCATCGCTCACCGATTTCGCAGCCTCCCTGCCGCAGGGGACGGACACCGTGACCGGCGAGGCGGGCTGCCGGCTGTCGGGCGGCCAGCGCCAGCGCATCGGCATCGCGCGCGCCCTGTACAAGGATGCTTCGGTGCTCCTGTTCGACGAAGCCACTTCGGCGCTCGACAGCAAGACCGAAAGGGAAATCGTGGAAGCCATCGAACGCCTGTCGTCCGACGACCGGCAGCTGACCATCCTCATCATATCGCACCGCGAACGCATGCTCGAATGCTGCGACCGCATCATCGACATCGCGTAAGAACATGAAAGGAACGAAAACCGTAAACAATGAAATCCTGTTCGCCGAGGTGGAACGCATCATCGGCGAGGGCGGCGGCGTCGAACTGCGCGTCAAGGGGGGAAGCATGCGTCCTTTCCTGCGCGACGGCCGCGACAGCGTACACCTCGCACCGCTTCCCGCATCGGGACTGCGGCGCGGAATGGTCGTCCTGTTCCGCTACCGCGGGCACCACATCCTGCACCGCATCCGCCGCATCGAAGGCACACGGGCGGTCATCGAGGGCGACGGCAACTACCGCCTCCGGGAAGAAACCGCCACGGCCGACATCGTGGCCTGGGCGGACGCCATCGAACGCGGCGGAAAACGCATCGTTTTCGGCTCGCTGCACTGGCGGCTGCTCACAACCCGAAGCCTCGCAGTCAAGGCAGCCCGCACGCTCTTCCACGACCTGCGCGGCACATACAGGCGAAAAGATTCATAATTCCCTGCCGCAGGACGCATCACAGACCACACGCTGCAAACGATTGCCAGCCTTCCGGCCTCTCCGCCCGAACACCCTGCCGGTCCCGCATCCCATCCGACCGACGCACCCAAGATACTTTACCGGCTTCGCATCCGACCACCCCGGTCGGGATACCTTAATATAATCCCATATTGCGAACCCGGAAGTTCTGCCAAGCATCGCGTCGCTCCACCAGCTGTTTTCCCCCTTCAAGCTCACCGTTTTTCGCAGCATATACCGTCTGGTTTTCAATCCCGCGCCGTCCCTGCACAACACCGCGGATACCGCCTCGGTTCCTGCATGCTCTTTTCCGGTCGCCGAACCAGACGGCCGGACTCGCTTCGCTCCCGGCACCGCATCGGTCGAGCGCACGCCTCCTGCCGGGACGTGCCCGTCCGTGCAGCAGCCCGACATGCCCGGCCCGCACTATGGTATTTCGACAAATTTATGTATCTTTGCTTTACTCTGTAAAACGACCGCATACAATGAAAATCAAAGACGGATACAAGATACGGGACATAGCCGGAGAGCATGTCATCGTCTCCATCGGCAGGCTCAACGTCAATCTGACGAAGGTCATCTCGCTGAACGATACCTCCGTGTGGCTGTGGGAACAGCTCGCCGGCAGGGATTTCGATGCCGATACGGTAGCCGGGCTGCTTACGGAACACTACGAAGTGACACCCGAAACGGCGCTTGCCGACGCCAAAATCTGGATAGACCAGCTCCGGGGAGCCGGACTGCTCGAAGCGTAACGCGCCTCCGGCCGGCAGCGATGCCCGCCCTTTCCTGCATAGGACACGGAATGTCCCGCAGGGAACGGTCGTGCGGAACCGGTCGCAGGACACAGACGTCCGCGTATGAAGAAACCCTTCTGGCACCACCCCTGGTGGGGAAACATGACCGCCAACTTCGCGGGGGCATTCCTCGGCATCGTCGTCACGTTCGGCACGACGGCCCTAATCGACATGCACACCCGCAGGAACATGGCCCGCAAGGCCGAAGTGATTGCCATCGCCCATCTGGACGGCGACATCATGGAGATGGAGGCGAAATTCGAAGAAATGCGCTCGCTCGACAGCATGTACGACCGTGCCGTCGCCCTCTATCCGGACCGCATCGACGAGCTGGGGAGCGACACGCTGACGACTCTGCTCTCCTCCATCATGCAGCCTTATTATTTCCTGAGCAACCGCTCTGCGGAAAACGTCTTTACCGGCAGCATGGAAACGTGGCGGGATTTCAGCGACCTCAACCTGCTCTATTCCATCAATTCGTGCTTCTCCCTCAAGAATACCATCGAAGAATTCTACCGCACCGTTGCGGAATACCACGATGCCGCCTTCGACAAAACATTCGGACAGCAGGTTCCCGGCAGCAAGAGAAGCCCTGCGGAAATCCTGCGCGATTATATCGGCCATCCCACCACGCGGAATTTTCTCCGCGTCCACAAACTGTACGCCATCCTGCTGCCGCAGCTGACAGCGATGCTGAAAGAAGAGAACGATGCCAACAAGGGAAAAACGGGTATCACGGACATCGAGCTGCATGCCCTCTTCCCCGACATATACGGCGAGGATGAAGAAGATGAAGCATACGACGGCTAAAGACGGCAAAGGCAACGAATCGATATGATTTACATTACGGTAGCCGGACAAACGTTCGGAATAGAAACGAAAAAACAGGAGGCCATGCTCGCCCGTATGGCCCGCAATTACGGAGCTTTCATGCAGCCGGATGCCCCGTCCGGAAACCTCCTTTTCACCGCCTCAATCGACGGCCCCGTCGCACTCCCGGAGGACAAGCCCCTCGTCACATTCCGTTATGACCTGACCGAAGACAGCGCCGTGCTGCGCATCTACCCCTCATGCCGCATACTCTCCATACGGCACGCATCGAGCGGGCGCGTCTTCTCGATGGTGTGTCCGGTACGGCTGCCGGGGACGGAGGCCGACATTCCGTATACGTTTACCGCCGACCTGACCACCCAGGGCATCGCCCCTCCGGGACACATCCTCGACCACCTGCTCATTTTCGCCCTTTCGGTCGCGGGCCTCGGACGCGGCATCCTGCTCATCCACGCCTCGACCGTCGTATACCGGGGCCGGGCGGTGATGTTTCTCGGAGAATCGGGGACGGGCAAATCGACGCATTCGCGCATGTGGCTCGAAAACATCGCCGGCACCTCGCTCCTGAACGACGACGCCCCTGCCGTCCGCATCGCTCCGGACGGCAGTGTCACGGCCTACGGAACGCCTTGGAGCGGCAAAACGCCCTGCTACCGTGCCGAAAGCTATCCGCTCGCGGCGCTGGTCCGCATCCGACGCGCGCCCTGCAACCGGATTACGGCACAGGATACCCTGCGGGCGCTGGGGGCGGTACTTCCCTCCTGCCTGCCCACGCTCCAGCAGGACGATGCGACGCTCGACCCGCTGTGCGCGGCGCTCTCGCAACTGCTTTCCCGTACACCGGTCTATATCCTCGACTGCCTGCCCGATGCGGATGCAGCCAGGGTTTCGTGCGGGGCCGTCTTCGCCAAACGATAACGAAAAACGCCGGCCTCCCGCTGCGGCTGTCGCCGTAACGGGAACCGGCGTATGAGCGGGTTCCGCCGCTGCTGCGGCGCGTGTCACCCTTTCTGCGACAACGAGCCGTCCGCGTCGTCGGACTGCGTTTTCGCACCGGGCGCTTTCCCCCCCCCTTTTTTGTTGAAAAGGTTCATGGTGCGTTCCACCCCCTGGGTACCGAACGAACGCACGACCTCCACGGCCGTATCGATTACGCCGCGCAGCGTCTCCCGCTCCTGCGGCAGCCACTGACCGAGCACGTAATCCACCTGCTGCCCCTGCCGGAAATCATGCCCGATACCGCACCGCAGCCGCGGATAGGCACCGGTACCCGTACAGGTGTCGATGCTCTTGAGTCCGTTGTGTCCGCCGTCGCTGCCGCGGGCACGCAGACGCAGCGTTCCGAGCGGCAGGGCGAGGTCGTCGAGCACCACAAGCATGTCGGACGGTTCCAGCTTCTCCTTCTGAAGCCAGTAGCGCACCGCATTACCGCTGTTGTTCATATACGTGGAGGGCTTGAGCAGCACGAACGTGCGCCCCTTGAAACGCATCTCCGCCACGTCTCCGTAACGCTCCGTCCTGAAAACAGCATTGGATGCCTCAGCGAGGGCATCCAACACTTTGAAACCTATATTGTGCCGGGTTTCGGCATACTCGGAGCCGATGTTGCCGAGCCCCACAATCAGATACTTCATCCGCGTTCCGCGCTATAATCCTACTTGCCTGCGGCAGCCGCTGCGGCAGCACCGCGTGCCGCACGCGTCATGATGACGGCGCATACGGAAGTGGTCGCCGGAGTAAGCAGCGTCAGGTTATCGTATTTCAGGTCGCCTACGAATATCGATTTGCCGATACCGAGGTTCGTAATATCTATCTCCAGGAAATCGGGCAGGTTCTCCACCAGACCGCTGATGCGCAGTTTGCGCTTCTGTACGGTCAGCTTGCCGCCGAGTTTCACGCCTTCCGAGTTGCCCGTTATCTTCACGGGGACGTCGATTGCGACCGGCTTGCCGGGCAGTATGCGGAAGAAATCCACGTGCATGGGATAATCCTTTACCGGGTGGAACTGTACGTCGCGCATTACGGCCAGCTCCTTGCTGCCGTCGATGTCGAGTTCCACGATATAGGATTTGGGAGTGAAAAGCAGGGGTTTCATCTCCTTCTCGTCGAGCGAGAAATGCACCGGTTGTTCGTGTCCGCCGTAAACGACCGCAGGTACACGGCCCTCGCGGCGCACGTCCTTACTTCCCTTCTTTCCGAAATGTTCGCGCCTGGCGCCTTTAATCTGAATGGTTTCCATGGTTATATTATTATATGTGTTACACTCCGGCGATACTCATGCGGCCTCCTCCGCGTCTTCCGCGTACCGGCCGCACCCATTTCGCCTGCGGCTGCAAAGATAACGATTTTCCCCGAACCCGCAAACGCAGCATCCGCTGCGGCAGACGCATTCCCGCCACCGGTCCGATGCCGCGAATCCCCGCGGGCCCGTACCGTAAATTTCATAATTTTTTCTCCGGCCGATTTGTTTTAAAAGAAAAATATCTATATTTGCACACCCTTTCGGGGAAACAAGTTCACAAACAAGATTGCGACAGCCGACGTATCCGCAAGGAACGAAGGCCTTAAGCCCAGGTGGTGGAATTGGTAGACACGCTACTTTGAGGGGGTAGTGCCGGTTTACGGCGTGTGAGTTCGAGTCTCGTCCTGGGCACTGAAAAGCGAATAAGCCTGCTGCACATCAGCGGGCTTATTCATTTTCGGCAGGCCCGAAAAATCATTCCCATTCCCCTTCCCCTGCACGAGACACACCCTGTTGTCATAAAAACATAAGAAGCAGCGCATACGCCCCCGCCCGGCAGTGCAGTACTGAAAGAAACACACTGTCCCCGAAGCATTTAGCAAAAACCTTCCGCTTATCATCCGATTAATTCATGCGCTTTTTTGCATATCCGAAAGGAAAGTGCGTATTTTGCAGCGGGAAAAAGCGAATACGAACCGTACGGACAGAAAAACGGCATAAACATGCAGCGATGCCGACATGTCGGGACACGCGTACGACCCGCCGTTCCGTAACGGTGCGCAAGGCCCATGAGACGACGGCGCTGCCGTCGGCGGCGTTCATCGCAATTATTAGTGATTTTTCGACGTTATATAAATAACTATGATTATTTTTATACTCTGAAAATCGAACAATCCTATCGCACGTAAATCATGGGGAAACGTCGTATCAGCATCTGCCTCGGAAGTTCCTGCTTCGCGCGCGGGAACAACGCCAACATCGCGGTGGTCAAAAGGTTCCTCGCAGAGAACGGACTGCAGGCCGAGGTAACGTTCACGGGACAGTTGTGCGAAAACATGTGCAGCAGGGGGCCCGTCATCTGCATCGACGACCAGGTTTACGAAGAGGTCAATCTGTCGCTGCTTCACAAAATACTCGAAGAAGAGTTCAAATGCTAAGGCCAGTATATACGGAACCGGAAAACTGCCAGGACTGCTACAAATGCATCCGGGAGTGCCCAGTGAAGGCTATCAGGATGGAAAACAACAAGGCCTCCATCATAGCCGAACGCTGCGTGTACTGCGGCCACTGCACGCAGGTGTGTCCCACCGGCGCGAAGAAGATACGCGACGGGCTCACCCGTGCGAAACTCGTCGTATCGAAATATCCGGGCAAGATGTACCTGTCGCTGGCGCCGTCCTACGTGAGCGAATTCGGCGACATCCCGCCCGCACGGCTCATCGGCGCCATCCGGCGGCTCGGCTTTTCGGGCGTGTCGGAAACGGCGCTCGGCGCCGAACTCGTGACGGCCGAAACGGAACGCTTCCTCGCCTCGGCGCCGAAGGGCGTCTATCTGTCGTCGGCCTGCCCCGTCGTGGTGGACTACATCCGCAAGTACGCACCCGACCTGACGGGCAGCATCACCCCCATCGTGTCGCCCATGATAGCCCATGCGAAACTATTGAAGGAACGTTTCGGCGACGACATCCGAATTATATTCGCCGGGCCGTGCATCGGCAAGAAATCGGAAGCCGACACGTACAGTGGCCTCGTGGAAGTGGCCATCACGTTCAAAGACCTGAGGACATGGCTGGAACGGGAAGGCATCGACGCGGCGGAAGTACAGCCCGGCGAAGACGACCGCTTCGTCCCGTACCATTCGGGGATGGGCGCGGCCTATCCGGTGGAAGGAGGGATGCTGGCCGGTTTCCGCAACCCCGGCAGCCGGGCGGCCCACATGGCTTTCTCCGACCTGCCGACGGTCAAGGAACTGCTCGACCGGCTCGACACGGCAGACCGGAGGGACACGATTTTCCTGGAACTGCTCGCCTGCAAGGGCGGCTGCATCAACGGCCCGGCGAAACTGAAGGCCACTTCGCTGGCACTGAAGCGTTACGACATCTTCGACCGGTGCGAAACGGGCGATGCGAAACGGGACTTCGCCCATCTGGACCTGCACGCATGCTTTACGCCGGACGGGCAGGAAAAGAAACACGACTATCCGGAATACAGAATCAAGGAAGCGCTCGCCGCCGTGGGAAAAACCACGGCCGCAGACGAACTCAACTGCAGCTCCTGCGGGTACGATACCTGCCGCGACTTCGCCGTCGCCATGCTCGAAGGACGCGCCGAGGACAACATGTGCGCCTCGTACATGCGGAAAGTGGCCCACGACAAGGCTACCGCCCTGCTGCAAAAGATACCCGCCGGCGTGGTCATCGTCAATGCCGAACTCAAAATCGTAGACATGAACCGTACCTTCGCCGCCTCGATGGGCGAGGATACGCTGAGCGTGTACGACTTGTTCCCCGGCATGGAAGGGGCTTCGCTCAAAGGGCTGTGTCCGTTCGAGCCGCTGTTCCGCACCGTGCTCGCCACGGGCGAAGAGCTGCGGGAACGGCGCATCAACGACGGGACGAGGACATGGCTCCTGTCCATATACAACATACAGCCGCAAAAACAGGTGTTCGGTCTGCTCCAAGACCTGCACGAACCGGCCGTACGCAAGGAATGGATGCTGGAGAAGACGCGCGAGGTCATCCGGAACCACATGCTGACGGTACAGAAGGTCGCCGGGCTGCTCGGCGAAAATGCCGCCTATACGGACGCGACGCTGCGTTCCATCATGGAGGCATACGACAGGTCGGGAGAAGAGAACGGCGAAAACGACGTAAACTGAATCAATACACCTGCCGGGAAAAGTGAGGGTAAACGGGGATTTCATAGAGGTCGATTGTTTCCAGAAGAACAAGGGAGACAACATCGTATGCGGGGACTCGTTCGTGTCGCACAAGTTCAAAGAGGAGGGCCGCGTCATCAGCGTGCTTTCCGACGGGCTGGGCAGCGGCATCAAGGCGAGCGTGCTCTCCACCATGACCTCCTCGATGCTGCTCAACTTCTCGATGCTGAACGAGGACATCACCGCGGCGGCCGCATCGATTATCAAGACGCTGCCGCGCGACGAGGTGCGCAAAATCAGCTACTCGACCTTCTGTCTCTGCGACATCGACTGTTTCGGCAACACGAAAATCGCCGAATACGAAAATCCCGCCTACTATCTTTTCCGGGGCGGGCAGTTCGTGGAGGTGGAGAAGAAGCGGATTCCCGTCGAACGCGACGACATGGGCAACACCTCCATGTGGCTTTCGCAATTCGCCATGGAAAAGGAAGACCGGATTATCTTTTTCAGCGATGGAGTGAGCCAGTCGGGTATGGGGAACCGCAACATGCCCTTCGGATGGGAAGACGGAGCGAAGGCATTCATCCGGGAGTGCGTCGCACGGAATCCTTCCATATCGGCCAAGGAGCTGGCGCGGAAAATCGTCATCGAATCGGAAAAGAATGACGGCTATACGCTGAAGGACGATACGAGCTGCTGCGTCATCTACATGCGCAAGCCGCGGAACCTGCTCGTATGCACGGGCCCGCCCTTCGACGAGAAGAACGACGCCTACCTGAGCAAAATCGTCATGGAATTTCCCGGCCGCAAAATCATCTGCGGAGGGACGACGGCCAACATCCTCTCCCGCGAAACGGGACGGGAGATTATGCTCGACATCGACACGCTCGACGGGGAACTGCCTCCGGTATCGCGCATGGAAGGCATCGACCTCATCACCGAGGGCATCCTCACGCTCAGCAGGGTGGAAAGCCTGCTTTCGGGCGACGGGGGCGAAGACCGGAAACGGGGCGGCCCGGCCGACATGATTCTGCAAATGCTGGCCGACAGCGACAAAATCACGTTCCTGGTGGGTACGCGCATCAACATCGCGCACCAGGACCCGACCCTGCCGGTAGAGCTCGAAATACGGCGCAACGTCGTGAAAAAGATAAAATACCTGCTCGAAACCAAATGGCTGAAAGACGTGGACATTACATATATATGACGCAAGTCATCCGAAGGCAAACTAAAGAAAGGGCTAACTACTATGGGTAAAATCGAATTGAAAATCTGCATGGGCACCATGTGCTACGTCATGGGCGGTGCCGAGCTGAAGGCGGCAGTGGATTCCCTGCCCGGCGAACAACGGGAACAAATACGAATAAGCTACGCTCCGTGCCTGGGGATGTGTAACAACGGCGGGGAACCGCCGTACGTACAGGTCAACGGCCGCACGGTAGCCCGCGTCAGTACCGCGGGACTCATACAAATACTAAAAGAAGAACTGCACAATGCTTTATGACAATTACGCGATGCTCACGAAGCGTGAGCTGCTAATCCGTCTCGTAACTCTGCTCAAGGAGAACAACCTCGTAGATGGGGTAAGGTACATTCCGGTAGAGATGCGTCCGCGCGACAGGAAGAACAGTTGCTGCGTCCACAAAGACCGGTACATCATCCGCCACAAAATCATATCCATCCTCGGATTCGACATCCGCAACGAGGAGGATATCGACCTGCTACCGCTCTCCCACTATGCGCAGAAGTCGCTGGACAATAAGAATATGAAGGAGGACATCCTGTCCGTGGTACACGAAGCCTGCAACGCCTGCATGCAGTCGCAGTATTTCATCACCAACATGTGCCGCGGCTGCGAAGCCCGGCCGTGCATGATGAACTGCCCCAAGAGTGCCATCTCGTTCAAGGGCGGCAAGGCGGTCATCTCGCAGGAAGACTGCGTGAGCTGCGGACTCTGCCAGCAGGTATGCCCGTACCACGCGATTATCTACACGCCCGTACCCTGCGAAGAAGCGTGTCCCGTGAAAGCTATTTCCAAACAGCCGGACGGCACGGAGCACATCGACAAGGAAAAGTGCATCTACTGCGGCAAGTGCATGCAAGCATGCCCGTACGGCGCCATTACGGAGCGTTCCAAAATCATCGACATACACAAATGCCTCGCCAGCCCCGACAAGAAGATAACTGCTATCGTCGCACCGGCCATCTACGGACAGTTCGACGCGTCGCCGGCCCAGGTACTCGCCGCCATCAAGCGCATCGGATTCGACGACGTGGTGGAAGTGGCACTCGGCGCGGAGGATACCTCGCGCAACGAGGCGGAAGAGCTCAAGGAGCGCATCGCAGCCGGACAGCCCTTCATGACGACCTCGTGCTGCCCGGCCTATACGGGCTGGGTGGACAAGCACGCCCCCGTACTGAAACCGTTCGTATCGGAAACGCGCAGCCCGATGGTCTATGCCGCCCGCCGGGTGAAGGCCGCCGACCCGGACATGGAAGTGGTATTCATCGGGCCGTGCCTGGCCAAGAGGCATGAAGCCGACTTCGTACCGGAAGTGGACTACGTGATGAGCTTCGAGGAACTCGGCGCCTTCATGGTGGCATACGGCGTCGAGGTGAAAAAGGACGAAGACCTGGCTCCCCTCAACCCGGAAGTGACGAAGTTCGGCCGCGGTTACGCCATGGCCGGCGGCGTACGCAACGCCATCGTACACGCCGTGGGCGACGGCTACACCACGACCAACATCGAGGGACTCGACAAGAAGAACGCAGCCCTGCTGAAAGCGATGGCCAAAAAGCCGATAGCCCAGTTCGTGGAGGTGATGGCCTGCGAAGGCGGCTGCGTGAACGGCCCGTGCTCGCTGGCTCCGCTGACGCTCGCCAAAAGGCAAATCAAACGGGCGCTCACCGAATAGGGGAGTACCCGCACACATGCCAAGAGCGCCGCAGTACTGCGGCGCTCTTTACGTTTTCGCTCCCGGTACGGGCGTCCCCGCAGGCGCACGCCTTTTCAAACCGCAGCACCGACGGGTACGCGCACCCGGAAACGCATCCCTACCCGCAAGTCTCTGCCGCGCGAAGTCACTTCTTCCACTTCAGCCTCAGGCTGTTGGTCACTACACTGACACTGCTGAGGGCCATTGCCGCACCCGCTATCATGGGATTGAGCAGGAAGCCGTTCACCGGGTAGAGTACTCCGGCAGCTATCGGTACGCCTATCACATTGTAAATAAATGCCCAGAAGAGGTTCTGCCGGATGGTTCGTACGGTCTGCGCCGAAATCCGGACGGCCACCGGTATTTTCCGAAGGTCGGAAGATACGATGGTCATCTTGGCCGCATCCATGGCGATGTCGCTGCCCCGCCCCATAGCGATGCCCAGGTCGGCACGCGCCAGAGCGGCACTGTCGTTGATGCCGTCGCCCACCATCGCCACGACATGACCGGCCTCCTGCAACGTCCGCACGAAGTCCGCCTTGCCGTCGGGCAGCACGCCGGCACGGTAATGCACGATGCCCGCTCTGGAGGCTATCTCCTTCGCCGTCGCTTCGTTATCGCCCGTCAGCATGTACACCTCGATGCCGGCCTCGCGCAGTTGACGAACCGCTTCGACCGTTCCCGCCTTCACCGTATCGGCCACGGCCACGACGCCGAGGGCCCGGCGGCTGTCGGCCAGCCATATCACGGTCGCCGCCTGTGCGGTCCATGCGGCCGCCCGTGCCTCCAACGCTTCGTCCGCCACGATGCCGCGCTCGCGCAACAGCCGCTCGCTCCCGGCATAATACGTTTCACCGCCGACCGTCCCGGTCAAGCCCAGCCCGGTCAGGCTCCGGAATCCCGACACTTGTGCCGCGGCAGGCTGCCCGTAGCGGGTCACCACCGCCTCGGCGAGCGGATGTTCCGACAGCGCCTCCAGTCCGGCAAGCAGTTCCGCCGCACCGGCCGCACCTTCGGCCCACGCCTCGTCCGTCACGACCGGATGCCCCTCGGTGACGGTTCCCGTCTTGTCGAGCACCACGGTATCGACCTTGCGGGCCACTTCGAGACTTTCGGCGTCCTTGACGAGGATACCCTTTTCGGCGGCCTTGCCTATCCCGACCGTTATCGCCGTCGGCGTGGCGAGTCCCAGCGCACACGGGCAGGCGATGATAAGCACCGTCACCAACGCAAGGATACCGTGCGTGAAGCCGTCCGCCGGGTCGAACACCATCCAGAGTACGAAGGCCAGCAGGGCAATCCCCATGATGGTCGGCACGAATACGGCAGCAATCCGGTCTACGAGTTTCTGAACGGGTGCCTTGCTGCCCTGCGCATCCTGCACCATGCGGATGATTTGGGCGAGCAACGTATCGGCGCCGACCTTCTCGGCCCGAAAAGTGAAACTGCCCTTCTGGTTGATGGTTCCGGCATATACGGCGTCGCCGGCCTCTTTCAGTACGGCCACAGGCTCGCCCGTGAGCATGCTTTCATCCACATACGAAGAGCCGTCCGCCACACTGCCGTCCACGGCAATCCGCTCGCCCGGCCGCACGAGCAGCAGGTCGCCCGTGCGGACTTCCCCGATGTCCGCCTGCCGGCGGCTGCCGTCCGGGGCCACGAGCGTCACCGTCCGGGGCTGCAAGCCCATCAGTTTCCGGATGGCCGACGTAGTGCTCCCCTTGGCCCGTTCCTCCAGCAGCCGACCGAGCAGGATGAAGGCGATGATGACGCTCGACGCTTCGAAGTAGACGTGCGGATGGATGCCGCGTGCGAGCCAGAACCCCGGAAAGAACAGGTTGAACAGGCTGAACAGGTAAGCGATGCCGGTGCTGAGCGCCACGAGCGTATCCATCGTCACGGAACGGTGGCGGAGCTGCTGCCAGGCATTCACGAAAAAGCCCCTTCCACACCAGAACAGAACCGGCGTCGAAAGGAGCCACATGATTTCGTTCGCATAGGGCATGTTCATGAAGAACATGCCGATGACGACCACCGGGACGGAGAGCACGACCGCTCCGAGGGTTCGCCGTTTAAGAACGGTTACTTTTTTTTTTGGATTTCGTCCAGCGCATCGGGCGACGTCCCCTCGTCCGCTACCAAGAGGTCGTAACCGGCACGGCGCACCGCCTCGCGCAGCTTTTCGGGCGAGGTGACGGCCGAATCGTACTCCACCGACAGGTTGGCCGAAGCGAAATTGACAGCAGCGGACACCACGCCGGGCGCTTCCTGCACGGCCTTTTCCACCCGTGCCGCACATGCGGCGCATCCCATCTGCAAAACAGGGAATATCTTTTTAACCTTTGCCATAGCATCAAACTGTTTTTAGTTTCGTATACGCTGCAAAGATGGTGACAAAACCCCTCGCATGCATTACATAATTACCGGAAAGTTTTACAACATTTTCCGCTGCCGTTCGCCACGTCCGGTACAGGCACATTTGTACCTGCCCGCAATCCGGAGCGCCTGTCCCCCGGCCCGGAATCCGTTCCCCGCACTCCTACGCTCAAACCTTATCCAGCGGTAGCCGACCGCCGCCCGAACGCTTGAACCGGCTGGGGGACACTCCCGTCACCTTTTTGAACTGGGCACTGAGATGGGCCACGCTCGAATAGTCGAGCATTTCGGCGATTTGGCTGAGCGACAGCTCGTCATAGGCGAGCAACTCCTTCACCCGCTCGATTCGCTGGGCGATGAAATACTTCTCGACGGTCGTTCCCGCGACATCGGAAAAAATGCCGCTGATATAATCGTAATCGTGATGAAGCCGTTCCGAAAGGTAGTCGGACAGGTTCGCGTGCCGTCCGTCGCCGTCCCGGTGGACGAGTTCGATAATCGACGTCCGAACCTGTTCGGCCAGCCGTTCGCGCCTGCTGTCGATGAGCTCGAAACCCAAACGGCGCAGTGCGCCCTCCAGCGCCGTGCGCTCTTCCCCGGCAAGGGGACGGGCGAGCTCCGCCGAGCCGAGCCGGACGGCGACCGCCTCTAACCCCAGCTCCGCCAGCAGACTACGCACCGCCATCACGCAGCGGTCGCAGACCATGTTCTTTATGTATATCGTGACCGTCTCCATACCGTCCGCCGGCACCCCGTTCCGGTACCGGATGAACCGTTTCCCGCAAAGATACGGAATTCCGCCCGAACCGCCGATACCTGAATATAGCGGTTCCGCCGGTTACGGCTATCTTATAGAGAAGACAGGATGCGGCCCGACAAAGGCAAAACCGCAAACTCCGTTTTCCTTTGCCGCTGCGCTCGCCTTTCGCTATCTTTGCACTCGCGAAAAGAAATACCTCCCGAAAACGACACGCATGAAATCCGCTGAATTTTCCCGCAGAAAAATATGGAACATCACCTATCCGGTGCTCATCAGCCTGCTCATGGAGCACCTCATAGGCATGACGGACACCGCATTCATGGGTCACGTGGGCGAAGTGGAACTGGGCGCCTCGGCCATTGCGGGCATCTACTACATGGTACTCTACATGCTGGGGTTCGGCTTCAGCGTAGGTGCGGAAATCCTGATGGCCCGGCGCAACGGCGAACGGCAGTACCGTTCCATAGGCAACATCTTCTTTCAGGGTTCGGTCATCCTGCTGGCGATAGCCGCTGCCGTCACGCTGCTTTCCTACACCGTATCACCCGTGCTGCTGCGGGCCATCCTCTCCTCGCCGGCCATTTACGACGCTACGACATCGTACATCGACCTGCGCATATGGGGGCTGTTCTTCTCGCTCACGGCCTGCATGTTCCGGGCCTTCTACATGGCCACCACGCGGACGTCCATACTGACGCTCAACGGCATCGTCATGGTACTCAGCAACGTTGTGCTCAACTACTTATTCGTCTTCGGGAAACTCGGCCTCCCGGCCATGGGCATCGCCGGCGCCGCGCTGGGCTCGACCATCTCCGAATTCATATCCGTACTCTTCTTCGTCCTCTACACACGCACCCGGACAGACTACAAACGTTACGGACTGTTCCGAATCACACGCCTCTCGCCGCTGATACAAAAACAAATATTCCGCGTATCGGGCTGGACGACGGTCCAATACTTCATCTCGTCGGCCACGTGGCTCTTCTTCTTCCTCGCCATCGAGCACCTGGGAGAAAGACCTCTGGCCATATCCAATATCGTCCGCAGCATTTCGGCCTTCTTCTACATGTTCGTCTCGGCATTCGCCTCGACCGGTACCGCCATCGTCAGCAACCTGATGGGCAAAGGGAAACCGCACGAGGTCGTCCCGGTATGCTTCCGCATCATGAAAATGTGTGCGGCCGCCATCCTGCCCCTGTTCCTGCTGGCCATGGCCTTCCCGGAACTTATCATGCGCATCTTCACGAACAACGGATTCCTCATCGCCTCTGCCGTTCCTTCGATGCGCGTCATGCTTCTCATCTACGTGCTCAACGTTCCGGCCTACGTCTTCTTCCTCGCCGTATCCGGTACGGGCAACACGCGGCAGGCCTTCTTCATAGAACTGGCCGCAACCATCCTGTACGTCGCCTACATCTGCCTCATCGCCGTATGGCTGCGTTCCGACATCGCCGTATGCTGGACGAGCGATGCGGTCTATGCGCTCGTACTGCTCGTACTCTCCTACGCCTACCTGAAAAAGGCGAACTGGCAGACGCGAAAGATTTGACGCCGAACCGACCGCACGCCGTACAGGAGCCGGTACAAGCGGTGCACGACGAACAAGAGGGGAGGGCACGCATGCGTGCCCTCCCCTCGTTCCGAATCCGCCGTTTCCCCTGCCCCGAACAGGCCGGAGCGACCGGCTTACCGACTACCGCACCGCACAGGAAGCCCCCGCGCCGTAATGGTACGCAACGGTCTGCTTCACGTCCGGATGCAGCGACTTGCCGACCGGACACGTTTCTCCCGCGTCTTCGATGATTTTTTTGCACCGGTCCGTATATTCCGCCGGGAAATAAAAATCGAGCTTGATTTCCGCGATGCGGCGCGGATTGGCGGCCATGACCTTCTGTATCTCCACCCGCGTTCCCTTCAGCTCGATGTCGAGGCGGCGGGCTGCCAGGGCCATGAGCGTAAGCATGCAGCTGCCCAGTGCCGCAGCGACCATATCCGTAGGCGAAATGTACTCTCCCCTGCCGTTGTTATCGGTAGGCGCGTCGGTAATCACCTTGTTCCCCGACTGCACGTGGGTTATCTCCGTCCGGAGGTCGCCCAGGTATAACGTCTGTATCGTTGCCATATCGTTTCGTTTTTTATGCCGTAACCGGCTTCTGTTTCGATACAAATATAACACCTTGCGTCCGAATCCCGTCCCATGCGAGGCATGACTTTTTTTATGATGGCATAAGCAGCCCCTATCCGAACGCCCCGATACGGGCAGAGGGATGCGATACACATCCCTCTGCCATACAATCGGCCTTCCCCGGAGAGGGCCGTTACCGCTTCACGAACGTTCCGCGCAGTTCCTCCCCGTCGCCGCGCACGACGAGCGTATAGACTCCGGGACTCAGCTCGGAAACATCGAGTGTGGCGAGGCCGTCGCCGTCGAAAGCCACACGAGCTTCGATTTGCTTTCGGGCGGCCGCATCGTACACGACCACGGATGCCGCAATATCGGCCGTTCCGATATGGATATGCAGCGTATCGACAGCCGGATTGGGATAGAGGACAAACCCCTCGGCGGCAGGTTCCTCAGGCTCTTCCGGCGCCTCAGGACCGTTCTCCACGATGACCGTCATGGCCGACTGGACGACTTCGCCGTCGAGGTCGGTAGCCAGAACCGTGATATTGGCCGACCCTTTGGCCAGCGGTTCCAATACGAGTACGCCTTCCTCGATGGAAGAACGCACGATATCTTCGTACCGGTTGGTCACCGTATAGGACAGCACGTCGCCGTCTTCCAGATTGGGGTCGGTGAAGTAATCGGCCAGCACCAGCCTCAGGACATGTTCCTCACCGACATCCGCTATCTTGATATTTCCGAACCGTTCGGTTACCCTGGGTTTCTCATTCTCATAATCTCCGGTAGCAAGCGTAAAGGAGGATGCGTCGGACTTGTTTCCGAAACGGTCCACAGCCACCACCGAGAAAGCATAATCGGTATTATAATTCCCGGTTACGGTAAACGAAGCCTTTTCGCCCGTTTCGGTATAATTGGCGAACGTCAACTCGCCGGTCACGTCTTCCCGGCCCTCGAACTTGCCGATTCCCTTTCCCGTGTAGGCTACCTCAAAACCGGCCACGGCAAGGCCGTTGCCGTCAGCAGGTACCGTCCAGGACATCACCGCATTGTTTTTCATCGCCGTGCTTTCCGGAGCGGCAACTCCGCCGGGAGCGGTCTCCGGATTCTCAAGGAAAATCAACCCGGCATCGAGCAGCCCGACACCGAGCTTTCCTTCATACACAGGCCCCACATAATCGCTCACGCTCCTGTAACTGCGCAACAGCCGTTCCTTCAGGTCTTCGGCCGTGAAACCCGGATGGCCCACACCGTAGTGGGAAACAATCAAAGCAGCCACGCCCGACACGTGCGGACAGGCCATAGAAGTACCGCTCAAATAACAATATCCGCCCCCCAGGTCGGTACTGTACACTTGAGCCTCCTTAGGATAACTCATATCATTACCGTCCGCACCGCCCGGTGCATAAATATCGGCCTGGACACCGTAATTGGAATAGCCGGCCTTGGTATAATCCGGCCCCATTGCAGTTACGGCAATTGTCCTCGGGTCGGAGGCAGGAAACGACAAATTCGACGAATCATTCCCTGCGGCAAAAATCAACACTCCTCCTTTCATCGGTCCCGTCTGCACGTCGTTGATACCGTCCCCGTCCGTATCGTCCATGCCGGCATTTTCGATAAAGTAATCGAATGCATCCGACAGGTCCTCCGGCACTGTTGCCATACTGGCATACGACCAACTGTTCTGGGAAATTACCGCGCCGTTGTCCGCCGCATACAGGAATGCCTCGACCTCATCGCCGGATTCCTCTGTGTCGATAACCTGACACGACATCAATCTCACGCCATCACCCTTACCGGTTCCGCCTGCGACACCCGCTACGCCGATGTTGTTGTTATTGACAGCACCCACCGTACCTGCCACATGCGTCCCGTGCTGGTTCGGAACGATTTCCCCGCTCCGACGCTTGGTATTCCAACCGTAAATATCGTCTATGTAACCATTCCCGTCATCATCCACACCCGGCTGGCCGTTCAGTTCGGCTTCATTCACCCACATGTTGGCAGCCAGGTCGGGATGGTCCCACTGCACGCCGCCATCTGTAATGGCCACGATGACTGCCGGGTTTCCCGCTGTGGTTTTCCAGGCCTCGAACACATTGATATCAGCTCCAGCCACCGTATTGCGAACCGAACCGTCGTTATTGTAGTGCCATTGGGCACTCAGGTACGGGTCGTTGAAAGGCGCCTTCAAAGGTCGCTCCACACGGTCCATCACCGGTTCATACACCATTTCGGCCGGGATACCACGACCGTTGTCCGACGGGAAGATACGATACAAAGGTCTTACGTACGCCACACCCTGCAACGATGCCATATCCTGCTGTGCACGCGATACGGGAATATCCTCGTCAAAGCGCACGTCGTACCAGAGATGGAATCCATACCGACGGCGGCGTTCGGCGAACCGGCCTCCGTCGCTGAAGCTGCGCCGTATCTCAGTAGCACCGAGCGCAGCCGCTATCCGGTCGAGGTCGGGATTGCCCGAAGCAGCTTCGCCCCTCGTAAAGACTCCCGTCCTCAAAGGCGCCGCTCCGTCCTGCAATTTAATCCGCACCCATCCGTCTATTACGGCCGGGCCGCCGACTTCCGTATCGGGCCTGTTTCCGGTAACGCCCTCCGAAAGAGGCTCGGGTTCACGGGTACATGAAAGTGCGGCGCATATCACGGCCATGCATAAAATCGAATACTTGTATTTCATACAGCTATAAAAACTTCAAATCAAAACTGAAAATACTATAAATTACTGGGAGGAACACCTGTTTTTGCGATACAGGTTCCGCAGGCATGCGCCCCGGAACCTGTCCGCATCATTTCAATCGCCCACGAACGCCCGTCATTTCTTGACGAACGTTCCCTTAAGCGTTTGGTTCGCACGTACGACCGAGAGCGTATAGGTGCCCGGACTCCACGAAGACGCATCAACCGTTCCGCCCCCGTTCGCATCCAGCGTCACATTCCCGCTCCAAACCGTCCTCGCAGCGGCGTCATATACCGTCGCCGCAACATCGGCTCCGCCCGCTTCGGAAAGCGAGAAAACGAGCACGTCATCTACGGGATTCGGAGTAATGGAAAGTGCCGAAACCGCCTGGCCGGGCTCCGGCCCGCTAAGTACGGATACCTTGAACTTCAACTCCGCAGTTGCGCCGGCGAGGTCGGTCGCAGTAACGGTGATGCTCGCGGAACCTTTCGCTTTGGGCGTCACGGTGAGCACGTTTTCGGCGACTTCGACCGCAACGACCGCATCATTGCTGCTGACGGCCGAATAGGAAAGTACGTCGCCGTCCGAAAGGTTACGGTCGGTAAAGTATTCCGACAGCGTGTACTGCACGGCATTTTCCTCGCCGGCAGCCGCAATGCTGCTGTCGCCTATCTTTTCCATTACCGTCGGCGCCGAATTCTCGAATCCGCCGAGCGTCACGGAGAGCTCCTGTGCTTCAGTTGTCTTGTTGCCCCAGCGGTCTTCGCTCTGGACACTGATATTGTAGGCAGTGTTGTACCTGCCCTCCAGCGTATAGGTCACCTCGGTACCGATATTGTACAGGTTGCGTATCTCCTGTTCTACGGGTTCCTCTCCTTCGGGGCCGTAGGTCACCCAGTATTTGGCTACCGCAGCACCGTTGCCGTCCGCCGGAACCGTCCACGTAAGATTGATTTTATCGAGTTCCGAAGAGGCCTTGGCATTCTCCACATTGGACGGCACGGTTTTCGGGTCGTCCATCAGAGCCGCGGCTGCATCCAGCAGGCCGACACCGATATCGCCGAGCTGGTCTTCGGGAATCAGACCGCCCATCGGCTTGTATCCGTTGAGCAGACGTTTCTTGCACTCCTCGGCCGTAAAACCTTCGCCGCCGAAGTGCGATACAATCAGCGCTGCCACGCCCGACACGTGCGGACAGGCCATCGAGGTTCCCCACAGGAACGAATAACCCACCTCTCCCGTATACGGGTCGACATACGAACTGAGCACATTCTCCCCTCCGCCGCTCGAACCGGCACCGCCGGGAGCGAAGATATCGATTTCCGGTCCGCAGCTCGAATAGGAACCCTTCTCGTACTGCGGCCCCATGGCTGCCACGGCGATTACCTTGTCGCTTGCTGCCGGAAGGAGCGTAGGCCCTCCCGCATTGCCTGCCGCAAATATGATGATGCCGCCCTTCATGGGACCGGTCTGTACATCGTTGATACCGTCCCCGTCCGTGTCGTCCATACCGGCATTCTCGATGAAATAATCGAACGCACGTTCGTAGGAATATGGAAGTTTCCCCGTTTCACCGAGCGTCCAACTGTTCTGCGAAATCACTGCGCCGTTATCGGCCGCATACGTATAGGTTTCCGGTGCGAGCTCCGAGAAGGCATCGGTCACCCCGTCCAGTATCTGGAGGCTCATGATGCGTACGCCGTCATCTTCGCCCGTGCCGCCCGCTACGCCGCAGACGCCGATACCGTTATTGTTCACGGCGCTTATCGTGCCCGAAACGTGCGTGCCGTGCCCGTCGGGCGTGATACTCGGCGAATTGCGGACATAGTTCCAGCCGTGAATATCATCCACGTAACCATTATTGTCGTCATCGACGCCTTCCTGACCGTTCAGCTCCGCTTCGTTCACCCACATGTGGGCCGCAAGGTCTTCATGGTCCACCTTGATGCCCTCGTCATGTACCGACACGATGACATTCGGTTTGCCGGTCTCCACCTTCCATGCCTCGAACAGATTGATATCGGCTCCGGCCGTGAATCCATTTTCCGTACCCTCGTTGTTGTAATGCCACTGTTCCGGAAGTCGCGGGTCATTGAACGGCATTTCCGTCCGCGTAATCGCCACCGAAGGAGTATATATCACATCGGCGGGAACATAAACGCCCTTATCCGTACGTTTGATGACGTAAATCGGTTCGATGTATTCCACATCTTCGATTGCTGCGAAACTGTCCGCAGCGCGCGAAACGGGTACGTCCTCGTCGAAACGCACGTCGTACCACAGGTGCAATCCGTAACGGCGGCGGCGTTCGGCGAAACGTCCCCCGTCGCTGAATACGCGCCGTACCTCCGTAGCCCCCAGCTCCTGGGCGATGCGGTCCATCTCCTCGTTTCCGGAATCCATCTCCCCGCGGGTGAACACTCCGGCCCGCAGCGGAGCCGCATTCTCCTTAATCTTAATCCTTATCCATCCGTTGCGTACTTCTCCCGCCCCTATCTCGGTCTTGGGCTTGTCGGGAGCAGCCTCTTCCGTAAAGGATGCCTCCCTGGTGCAGGAAGCCGCCGCAAGGGCGCATACGGACATCAATAAATATTGTACTTTTTTCATCCTTATTAAATAATATTAAGACAGTTGTATCTGTATCCTCCGCTCCAAACGCATCGACCGTACCGTTCGCAAATCTACGGATTGCCGAACGTACCGGCCTTCCGGCCCCCTACCGGTTATTCCGTATCCGGTTACGGTCCGGTAAAATTATATATAACGTCACTTCTTAACAAATGTTCCGTGCAATACCCGCCCTTCAGCCTCCGCCGCAAGCGAATAGACGCCCGGACTCAGACGGCTGACATCGAGTTCCGCGATGCCGTTTTCCGTCGCAAGATGCACGTCCATCACCAAACGGGCTGCCGCATCGTACACGCGGAACGCGACCGTTCCCTCCATGCCGCCGGTCCGGATGCTGACGACATCCGTCGCCGGATTGGGGCTTACCGCAAGCCCGTCGCCGCCACCGACCGAACTGCTTCCGCCTGCCACCGTCACATAGAACGATGCCGATACCGAAGCTCCGGCCAGGTCGGTCGCCGTCACCGTCACGAGGCTCGTTCCTCTTGCAAGGGGCCGGATTGTCAGCACGTCGCCCTCCATCCCGACGCCTGCGACCTCCTCGTCGGCACTGACGGCCGAATACGAAAGTTCGTCGCCGTATTCGAGGTCGGGGTCGGTGAAACAGGGCGATACCGTAACCGTCACGGCATGCGCCTCTCCTATATCGTCTATGGAAACATCCTGCATCTTCTCGGAACTCAATTCCGGCGGACGATTTTCGAAACCGCCGACCGAAACCGATGCGGTGGCTTCCGGGGAAACGTTCCCGAAACGGTCTATACAACTAACGGTTATATCGTAATCGGTATTGTACGTTCCCTCGAAGGAGTAAACCATCGTCTGCCCCACGTCGTAAAGGTTCCGAACGGTACCGCCGCCCGCTTCGCCTCCATCGGACACATATTCCACGACGAACTGTGCCACGGCATTGCCGTTCCCGTCCGCCGGAACCGTCCACGGAACGAGTACGGTACTCCCCGAAGTTTCCGCACTGCCGAACCGTACCGCCTCGGGCGGAGTCTGCGGGTCGGTCGCGAAAGCGGCCCCCGCATCGAGGAGTCCCACGCCGAGCACACCGAGGTCGGCATCGCCGTCATCGGTCAGACCGCCGACGGGCCTGTATGCCTGCAACAGTCTTTCGCGGCATTGCTCTGCGGTGAATCCCTCTCCGCCGTACTCCGCGATGATGAGTGCGGCAACCCCCGAAACATGCGGACAGGCCATCGAAGTTCCGTACATGGTCTTATAATCGTTGTCTGCGGCCGTACTCAACACCCGGCGTTTTCCGTTGGCTGCCTTCACGCCGCCGGGAGCCATGATATCGGCTTCGGTTCCGCGGTTGGAATAGGGTTCCAGGTTGTATGCCGCCCCCATGGCCGTTACGGCCACGGTTCTCGAATCGGCTGCCGGATACTCAATCCGCCCGCCCGAATTGCCTGCGGCGCAAATGATGATTCCTCCCTTCATCGGTCCGGTCTGCACGTCGTTGATGCCGTCCCCGTCCGTATCGTCCATACCGGCATTCTCGATAAAGTAGTCGAATGCCTCGTCATACGCCTTGGGCAAATGCGACAGCAACGTCCAACTCCAGCTGTTCTGCGAAATTACCGCACCGTTGTCGGCCGCATAGACGAAACATTCGGCATTCGAATTGCCTACCGAATCGTCGCCCTTGAGTATCTGCATGGACATAATCCGTGCGCCGTCGCCGTTGCCCGTACCGCCCGCCACACCGCAGACGCCGATACCGTTGTTGTTTACAGCCGCAACCGTACCGGCCACATGCGTTCCGTGGTCTTCCGGAACAATCGTACCGCTATCATCTACGAAATTCCATCCGTACAGGTCATCGACATAGCCATTCCCGTCGTCGTCCACACCGGGTTCTCCGTTCAACTCGGCCTCGTTCACCCACATGTTGGCCGCCAGGTCCTCATGGTCGAACTGCACGCCGGAATCCGTTACAGCCACGATGACGGCAGGACTGCCCGCCGTAGTCTTCCATCCCTCGAACAGGTTCATGTCCGAACCGGCCTTCGTCTTGTCTATACTCCCGTCGTTATGGTAATGCCACTGTTCGCCGAGACGTGGGTCATTGAAGGGCATCGTCTCCTCCCCGTGCAATGCGGGCGGCTCGTAAACCGCTTCCGCCGGAACAGACACGGCATCCAGGCGATGCATCCGGTAAATCGGTTCGGCATAAGCCACCCCCGACAGCGAAGCGAATTCGGCACCCGCACGCGACACGGGCATATCGTCCGGAATACGTATGTCGTACCATAAGTGCAGACCGTACCTGCGACGCCGTTCGGCGAACCGTCCCCCGTCGCGGAACACGCGCCGTACTTCCGTAGCCCCCACTTCGGCAACCACACGGTCGAGCGCGGCATTGCCGGAATCGAAACTGCCGCGTGTGAACGTTCCGGTCTGTAAAGCGTCGGAATCGTCTGCAAGTTTGATTCTTATCCACCCAGGAACAACCTCAGGCGCATCACCCACAAAAGACTCTTCACCACCGGCGCCTCCTCCGTTATCCGACACTGCCGGTTCCTTCGTACAGGCAGACAACAACAAAAAACCGAAAGTGACTGCCAAGATTTTAATATTCATACGATTATGGGTTAGACAAAGTATAATTCTTGAAATCTTCGAGGCACATCAAGCAAAAATAAGAAAAATATGCAAACATGTTATGCACCCGTTCCGTTTTATTCGTATTTCCGGTCGCCAATACAAGTTCAAAATATTTACAATTAATCGGTTCGCACCAGAAAAATATTTCGCGGGGGTTGTTGCCGGCACAAGATGCGGTTTCCCGAATACGAAAAAGGATTATCGGGTCGAAAGCCCGATAATCCTTTTCACGTTCATGCCATTCCCGACGGGGCCAACCGCCGCATCCGGGAATCGGCTACCGTTTCACGAACGTACCGCTCACGTTTCCGCCGGCAGCGTTCAGCGCCAGGGTATAAATACCGGGGCTCAGCGCCGATACGTCGAGCACGCCCGTACCGTTCTCGCTGAAGGCGACCGTACCGGACAATACCTTGCGTGCCGCCGCATCGTACACGACCGCCTCTACCGAAGTGCCTGCCGCAGAAAGGAGGCTCATGTTCAGCATATCACCCGCAGGATTGGGAGCGATTTGCAGGGCACCGCCGGCTGCCGGAACGTTTCCTACCCGGACGGTCAGCACCGAACGGGCCGATTCGCCGGCGAGGTCGGTTGCGGTCACCGTAATGTCCGCCGTTCCTTCCCCGACGGGTTCCACGACGAGCACGCCTTCTGCTATGGATGCTTTGGCAACGGCTTCATTGCTGTTGGTGCACGAGAACGCGAGCACGTCGCCTTCCTCAAGATTGGCATCGGTAAAATATTCCGACAGCACGAACGACTGCCTGTATTCGGCACCGGTGCCCGTTATGCTGACGCTGCCCAACTCTTCGGCCACACGAGGGCCTATATTCTCGAAAGCATCCGCCTTCACGGTAAAAGTGAACGACGCCTCTACATACAGTCCGCCCTTATCGGTAGCACGCACCGTGATGGTGCTTACGCCCTGTTTCAAGGGAACGAGCTCCAAATCGGCCCCGTTGGTCAAAATGACCTTGACCACCGACTCATCCGAAGAAGTCACGCTGAAAGTCAGCTCGTCGCCGAAATCCGCATCCGGCTCGATGAAATAGTAGGCAAGTTTGAATTTCTTGGAATACTTCTCTCCGGCCTTTTCGGATTCTACGTCGAGAAATTTGGCCTTCTGCGTAGGCGGCCGGTTGGTATGCTGGAGGGTCGTAGCCTCGAACGTTACCGTCGTACCCTCGTTACCGAAACGGTCGATGGGCGTCATTTTGAACATATAGGAAGTCAGCTGCACGAGTACCATGCGGTATTCGTAATCCTCGCCTACATCCTGCGTATTGACCAGGTCGGTCGTCTTCCATTCTCCCGTGGTACCGTCGCTTACCTCCGCATATTCCAGACGGTATTTCACGACAGGCATACCGTTGCCGTCGGCAGGAACGCGGCAATAGATACGGACGCTGTCGGGCAATCCTTCCGCACCGTAATGCTCCAATTCGGCAGGAGCCGTTCCGGGGTCCTCCAGCGTAATCAGGGATGCGTCCACGAGTCCGACGCCTATCTGGTTGGCATAGGTGCCGCTGACGACGGGACTGATGGCCCGCGTGCTGCTGAGCAACCTCTTGCGCAGTTCGTCCACCGTGAAACCTTCCTTGCCGTACTTGGAAACGATGAGCGCCGCCACGCCGGAAACATGCGGAGTAGCCATCGAGGTTCCTTCCGAATAACCGTACCCGCTGTTCGTATAGGTGCTGTAAACGGCATACTCTTCTCCGAAGGCCTGCTCTCCGCCGGGCGCGAGGATGTCCACTTCGGGGGCATAGTTCGAATAGCTCGCCCTGTCGAAATTGGGTGCCATCGACGCCACGCAGATGACACGGTCGTAATACGTGGGAAATTTCAGCTTGTTGGCATTGGAGTTGCCGGCGGCGAACACGGCGAGTCCGCCCTTCATCGGCCCGGTCTGCACATCGTTCACACCGTCGCCATCCACATCGTCCATACCGGCATTGTCGATGAAATAATCGAGGCCCGCCTGCAGGTCAGGCGCTATTTCGGGCGATTCCACTTCCCAGCTGCATGATGCGATTACGGCACCGTTGTCGGCCGCATAGGCGAACATGTCCCAGTTCGGTACCGTAACCCTGTTGTCGGCAGACCAGCAGACGCTCATAATCCGCACGCCATCGTTGTTACCCGAACCGCCTGCAATACCGCAGACTCCGATACCGTTGTTGTTCACGGCGGCAATCGTACCGGCTACGTGCGTCCCGTGATAACCCGGAACAATTTCGCCGCTGTCATAACCCTCGGCAAAGTTCCATCCGTATATATCATCGACATAACCGTTTCCGTCGTCATCGACGCCTTCGCTGCCATTCAATTCGGCTTCGTTCACCCACATGTTGGCAGCAAGGTCGGGATGGTCGTACTGTACGCCCATATCCACCACGGCCACAATGACATCCGGACGGCCCGTCGTAATTTCCCAGCCCTTGAACAGGTTGATGTCGGCACCTTCCACCGCCTTCGGCATCGAACCGTCGTTATAATAATGCCACTGCTTGGGCAAGTCGGGGTCGTTGAAAGGCCACTCTTCCAGTTCGGGACGGGAAGCATCTATCGCGGCAGGCCTGTACCGCATCTCCACTGCCTGGGCGGGAATAGGCTTACCGCCCAGCAGTTTCGCCTTGTAGATAGGCTGTACGTGCGCCACGCCCGGTACCGATGCCATACCGGCTTCGGCACGCGAGACGGGTACCCCGTCGCCCAGTTTTATATCGTACCAAAGGTGCAGCCCGTACCTGCGGCGGCGTTCGGCGAACCGGCCTCCGTCACGGAATACGCGGCGTATCTCTGTGGCGCCGAGTTCTGCGGCGATTTCGTCGATACGTGCATTGCCCGAATCGGCTTCTCCGCGGGTAAAGGCCCCCTCGCGGAGCGGAGCAGCATCATCGGCGAGCTTTATCCTGACCCATCCGCTGACCATGTTGTCGTCGTCCGGAACCGAAACGTCCGGAACCTCCCTGGAGGGAGCTTCGGACAACACCGGTTCCTTCGTACAGGACCACATGGCCGCAGCAGCCAATAAAAAAACAGAAATCCTTTTCATAACATTAGAGTTGATATTTATTTTGGGTATATTTTCTCATTCCATTCCTAATATTAACGTATTTCCACTGTGTCATAGTACACTGCCCCGGCACGCCTCGCGGCCGCCGGCCCCCTACCCGCCACGGGACATCCCGCACCCTGTGCGGGATACCGGAAAATCATTCCGCAAGTACGGCCTCGTAGACGGGGCCCGCATACGCCACCGCAGCAAGCGCATCGAATACGGCGACTGCCGCCTCCACGGGCACGCTCCCGTCCGTCTTCACCTCATACCATAGATGAAGGCCGTAACGACGCCTGCGGGCCGCGAATCTTCCTCCGTCGGAAAAGACACGGCATATTGCCGTCGCCCGCACCGAATCCAGTGCCGCATCCAGTTCCGCTATTCCCGTATCGGCCGCACCGGGCGAAAAACTGCACGCCGAAGGCAGCGCTACGCCTTCGGCGAACCGGATGCGGAACCTGTCGCACGCCATTCCCCCGCCGGTGGATACGATGCTGTCGGGGACAAACGCCGGCTGCCGGGCAAAGGTCAGGAACGGCAACATCGCCATAAAGATAATCAGAACTTTTTTCACGGCAATAAGATTATCGTCTGCGGAAAACATTTTCGCCCGCCGCGGCTGCCACCGCATCCGTTGCAACAGAACCTCCGCGAAAACGCAGCAGCAGGGACGGCGCATCCATTTATGATTACCCGGAGTTTTCGGAATCAGATACCGGCACTACAGCAAAAGAAATCCCGGATGCACAAATACTCCACGAAACGGAAACGGGCGCCGGTACTTCCCGCCGACGCCCGTTACCTTTACCCGCTACGCCTTGACGAACGTATTTCTGAACTCACGGCCGTCCTCCAGCACGACGACCATCGTATAGATACCCGGCGCCAATCCGGACACGCCGTATTTCACGATATCCTTCATTTTCCCGCTCGTACCGAACGATACACCGTCCGCGCTTACCACCAGCCTCGCGGCTGCATCGTACACCCGCAGGTCGGCGTTTTTCCCGCCGCAGTCCTTTATTCCTACCAGCACATCGTCATGAACCGGATTCGGGAAAAGGTTCAACACGCCTTCGGCCAGCTCCGTTTCCTCCTCTTCGGGCGGTGTGGGCGGTGTCGGCGGATTCTCCTGCTCACGGTCTTCGAGTACGACCACGGCCATGTTCTTGGTGATGGACTCTCCCGCAAGGTCGGTCACCGTAACGGAAGCGTATGTAGAACCCTCCGTATAGCCTTCAAGAGTCATGACCGAACCGCTGACGGAGACTTTCACGACCACCGTGTCCCTGCTGGATACGGCATAGGTAAGTTCATCGTCGGGCAGGTCGGGGTCGGTGAAATACTCGGTCAGCTCAACCGTAGCGGTGAACCGGTCTTCTCCCGTACCTTCAGGAAGCATTATCTTACTCAGGGGCTGCATAATTTCGGGCGGACGATTGACATGGTCTATCGTCCGGCCTGTGCCGGACACGTACTCCGACTCGTTTCCGAAACGGTCCATCGCATTCGCTTCGAACAGATACGTCGTGGCGTCGGCAAGTTCCGTAACTTCGTACTCCAGCGTCTGCCCCGGCTCCACCCTGCACGGTACGACGGCTTCCTCCCATCCTTCCGCATCGGCAGCCGTTCCTTCCGGCGCATAACGAATATTCACGTAGGAAATGCCCATGTCGTTTCCGTCCGTGGGTATCCCCAGCACCCGAACGGTCAGTTTCCCCTCTTTGGTCCCTTCCGCCACTTCGAGTGCGGAGGGCGCCGCAGGAGCCACTCCAGGGTTTTCGAGTTCTATCAGGGAAGCATCCACGAGACCTACCCCCAATCCCGCGGTTACGGTCGGAGTATCCTGCCATTCGCCCACATTGCGGTAGCTCCGCAGCAGAATGGTCTTCAGGTCTTCATTCGTGAAACCGGGCGCATCCGTACCGAAATGCGAAACGATGAGGGCCGCGATTCCGGACACATGCGGACATGCCATCGAAGTACCGCTGTGGTACGTATAGGCGTTATCCAGTCCGGTACTGTACACCTGTCCCTGCTGGGTGAATTCGGTATCCTGCTCGCCTGCTCCGCCGGGGGCGAAGATATCGGCTCCGGTACCGTAGTTGGAGTAGCCCGCCTTCTTGTAATCGGGACGCATGGAGGTGACCGTTATCACCCTCGAATCGCTGGAGGGACATCCCACGGTGGGGCTGTACTCGTTGCCGGCGGCGAATATGATGACGCCTCCCTTCATGGGCCCCGTCTGCGTATCGTTCACTCCGTCGCCATCGGCATCGGACATGCCCGCATTCTCGATGAAATAGTCGAATGCCACCGACATGTCTTCGGGCAGTATGTTGGTCATGGGGTAGTTCCAACTGTTCTGACTGATGACAGCTCCGTTGTCGGCAGCATAAATATACCCCGTCGGGGTAGCCGTACCGTATCCCTCGTGGTCGTAAATCGCACAGGTCATAATCCGCGCCCCGTCGCCGTTGCCCGTACCGCCCGCGATGCCGGAAACGCCGATACCGTTGTCGTTCACCGCAGCTATGGTACCCGCCACGTGTGTCCCGTGCTCGCCGGGTTCCACATACGAAGATTTCTTATAGAAGTCGTAACCGTGAATGTCGTCCGTGTAACCGTTCCCATCGTCGTCCTTGTATTCCGCACCGTTCAGTTCGGCTTCGTTCACCCACATGTTGGCACGCAGGTCTTCATGGTCGCTGAACACGCCGGTATCCATAACAGCCACGATGACCGACGGGTCGCCCGCACCGTACATTTCCCAAGCTTCGAACAGACCGATGTCGGCCCCCTCACGGGCCACCCTATCGCCCGCATCGTTAATCATCGAGCCGTCGTTGTCGTAATGCCACTGGAACGGAAGGCCGGGGTCGTTGAAAGGCATTTCTTCGGTACTTCCCGTCCACGCAAGTTCTCCGCCCTCTTCCGCCATTTCCGAAGGAAGCGGAAAGTCGGGACCGTCCAGCGCGACGATTCGGTATATCGGCTGCGCATGTTTCACGCCCGGCAGCGATGCGAACTCCTGCTCGGCGCGCGACACGGGCACCTCCTCTCCGAGCCTGATGTCGAACCACAGATGCAGTCCGTATCTGCGGTGGCGTGCCTCGAAGCGGGGGTCGGTCGGAAACACCTGCCGTATCTCGGTGGCACCGAGGCTGGCGGCAAGTTCATCGAGAACCGGGTTGCCGGAGTCCGCTTCACCGCGTGTAAAGACGCCCGTACGAAGGGGCGACGACTCATCATCGAGCCTGATTCTTATCCAGCCGGGAACGACGAGCCGGTCATCGTAATCGCCGATGCCGTCCTCCTGCGCCGAAGCATCGGATACGGCGACATCCCTCACACACGACGCGAACACGACGGCCGCTGCAAGGGCCAACAGGTAATAATACCGTTTCATTCAGTACAAGATTACATTTTAAGGTTGTTTGCTTATCTCTCGCGCCGTCCCGACGGAACCATCCGTCCGACGGCTGTCTGCGAAAATATAAAAAATATACCACAATACCGTTTATCCCCCGCGACAAAATCGTCCGCTTTTCAAAATCGGCAGCAAACGGGTACGACGCATGCCCGTTTCCCCATATACCGGCAAACCGGTACGCCACCGAAGGACGCGCCCGGACACCGGACAGCTACGAGAACCTGTCCCGTCCCGGAACAGCGTATATCCGTTGCGGAAACGCAGCCCCCACAGGAATACCTTAATATTATTATGATTGGTACGGCCCGGCCGGAAAAGCGACAAGCGGGCCGCCGTACCGCAGGGAACGCTCCCGCATGTACGCCGCATACCACCGCTGCTTGCTTTAAGCGGGCTTGAGGATGGTACAGGAAGTCCTCAGGCGCGGAAAAGTGCCTCGGCCGGCATGCCGAGGAGTTGCGCGGCTGCCGCAGCCCCCTGCGGGCCGATATCCAGCGAATAGTCGTTCACGAAAAGAGCGATATGGCGTTCAATCACTCCGGCATCCATTTCCTGCGCATGCTCCCGGACGAAGGGCAGCGAATCGGCCGGGTGCGCGAAGGCGTACTCGATGCTTCGGCGGAGCACCCGTTCCACCGCGGCCGCCGTCTCCTCCGGCAGGCTTCGGTCTGCGGCGATGACGCCCAGCGGCAGCGGCAGCCCCGTAGCCTTCTCCCACTCCGCGCCGAGGTCGGCCAGCAGAAAAAGGCCGTGACGGCGATAGACGAAACGTCCCTCGTGTATCAATACCCCCGCATCGCACTCGCCCCGCTCGACGACGTGCGGAATATCGGAAAACAGGTAGGCCCGCTTGTCGGACAAATGCGGAAAAAGGCGCTCCATGAGCAGGTTGGCCGTGGTATGCAAGCCCGGCACGGCAATGCGCATCGCGCTGTCGTCCGTCGCGGCATCTCCGTCTCCGGCTACCAGCAGCGGGCCGTTACCCCGCCCCAGCGCGCTCCCGCTGCGCAGGGCTGCATAACGCTCTGCCGCCTGCGGCATGACGGCATAACTCGCCTTGCTGATTTGCGGGCGCTCCGCATCGTCGGCGAAAAGTCCCGCATTCAGTTCCTCGATATCCTTGAAAGCGACATCGAATTCCAGTCCTTCGGTGTCGATGCGCCCGTTGAGCATGGCATCGAACATGAACGTGTCGTTGGGACACGGCGATATGGCAAGCGATAATTTCATAAACCGCACATTTTCAATATCCGTACAGCAGGCCCCGCGAGCGGTACCCGTCCGGTCGCTCCGGGTTTCAAAGCTGCGCACGCACGGCATCGACGAACCGCCGGACATCTTCCGCGAGCCGTTCGGCAGCCTCTTCTATCCGCCAGGCGCAGCGCTCTTCGCCGATGTAATTCGATATGCAGCGCAGCTCGGCGAACGGTACCCCCAACGCCCCGCATACCGCGAAGAAACCCGTACCCTCCATATTCTCGACGGATGCACCGGTAGCGGCACGCAGCGACGTCCCCGCGACACTGACCGTATCCGATTCCACGCTGCGGAACAGGGACGGCACCGGAGTACGGTTTTCATACACGTTGCCGCGCACGTCGCTGCCGTCCACTGGCAGCGACACGAACGCTTCGCCGCGGCAGGCACCCACGTCGGCGGCATGCTCGCGCACCACCGCCACCGTCTCGCCCTTCGACAGTCCGCTCTCCGCACGTGCACCGGCAATACCGGCCAGCAGGATAAAGCCGGGCCGGTGCAGCAAGACGGCCTCCGCCGTCCGCGCGGCGCACGCGACGGCCCCGATACCGCACAGCCATACGTCGGCAACGGCAGCATGCCGGAGCATGAACGGCTCCGCCTCGCTCCGCGTGGGGTACATTACGATTATCTTCCCTTCCATCATTAAGCACGACATCTGCGGAAACAAAGATAAGGAAAGGTAAGGGCAGCGACAAAGGAAAAAGAAGTTTTCGACTTTGTCTGTGCCGAACCGCACCTTATCCAAAAGAGGGCAAATGTGCAGGCAACGGCAAAGAAAAAGAAGTTTTCAAAGCCTCTTTCGCCGGACTGCCTGTCGGTCTTGTCCGAAAGCGAACGCATTCAATCGTTCGGACGGCCGCCCGCACAACCCCGCAGCAGGCCTCCCCTCTGTCGGTGTCACCCGGCACCGACGAAGCAGCAGCTCCGGACTCCCTCCACCGCACGGTCTTCGAACCGTACAGACAACCGTTTTCCGACAGTCGGAGTCCGCTCCGTGCCTCTCCCGCAGCCTGCGTTCCGACAACCGGATGCACACGAACCCCGGACGGAAGCATCCGTATTTTTAATATTCAGGCGGTCGGAATCCCGGCGATTATGACTACTTTTGCGGCACGGAGAGCCTGCCGCGACGTTCCGCCGCTGCCCCGCGAGGGGGAGAGGAAAGTCCGGGCAACGCAGAGCGCCGCACTACCTAACGGGTAGATGTCCGTGAGGGCACAGCAAGGTAACAGAGAACGACCGCCCCGAAAGGGGTAAGGGTGAAAAGGCGGGGTAAGAGCCCACCGCCCGCCGTGGCGACACGCGGGGCCGTACCGCTTGCGGGTTGCAAGGCCATGTATACCGGCATTCAAGGGTTGCTCGCCCGCTGCCGGGGGGTAGGCCGCTTTAGCCTGCGGGAGACTGCGGGCATAGATAAATGGCGGAAACGTGCCGCAGTGCGAGCTGCGGTACGCACAGAACCCGGCTTACAGACGCATGCGGGTCTCTCCTTTTTTACGAATCCGCAACGGCCTGCCGGCAGGCCGCGGAACGGAATGCCCTGCTCCGCCGCACCGAATCCGCAAGAGCACGTTACCTCCCGTCCCCGGCACGCGGCCGCACGTCATAAGCTCCGCCCCGAACATGACATTACAGCATACGGTAAGCATTTCCGATTTCGACTATCTGCTGCCCGACGAACGCATCGCGCGTTTTCCGGCCGACGAACGCGACGCCTCGCGGCTGCTCGTTTACCGCGCAGGCACGCTGACCGAGACTCGTTTCCGAGACATAGGCGGCGAACTCCCCGCGGATACCACGCTCGTGTTCAACAACACGCGGGTAATCCGCGCACGCATCGTCATGCACAAACCCAGCGGCGCACGCATCGAGGTGTTCTGCCTCGAACCCCACGAACCGGCCGACTACGAACGTGCCTTCGCCACCCGGCACACATGCCGCTGGCAGTGCATCGTCGGCAACCTCAAGAAATGGAAGGAAGGCCCGCTCGCCGTCGACTTCGACTGTGCAGGGACTCCGTGCCGGGTACAGGCGTGGCGCGAAGGCAGTGCAGGCAACGCACACATCGTCCGCTTCGAATGGGATGCGGAGATGAGCTTCGGCCAACTGCTCGAACATCTCGGCCGCATCCCCATCCCTCCCTACCTCGGCCGCGAGAGCGAGGCAATCGACGACATCCGCTATCAGACCGTCTATTCGCGGCTGGAAGGCTCGGTGGCCGCTCCGACAGCCGGGCTGCACTTCACTCCGGAACTCATCGACGGACTGTGCTCAGCGGGGATTCGTACCGAAGAGGTAACGCTGCATGTCGGTGCGGGCACCTTCCTGCCCGTGAAGACCGACGACCCCACGCTGCATGCCATGCACACGGAACATTTCGAGGTAACGGCCGACACGGTGCGGCATTTGGCCGATACGGCAGCCGGCGGACGCATCGTGGCGGTGGGTACCACTTCGGTGCGCACGCTCGAATCGCTGCCCGTACTCGGCTGGCGGACGCTCCGCGAAGGGGCGCCGCATGCGGAACGGCCCGTGGGACAGTGGGAGGCTTACGACATCCCGGCCGACGCCGACGGTGCACGGCTGCTCGACGCACTCGCCTGCCACATGGAGCGCACCGGAATAGAGCGCCTGCATGCCGCCACGCAAATCATGATTATGCCCGGCTTCACGTACCGGCTCACGAAAGGAATGGTGACCAACTTCCATCAGCCCAAGAGCACGCTCCTGCTGCTGGTATCGGCCTTCATCGGCGACGACTGGCGGCGGCTGTACGACCACGCCCTCACTCACGGCTTCCGTTTTCTCAGCTACGGCGACAGCTCGCTGCTGCTGCCCTGAACCTTTTTCGCAAACGCACCCGACCATGGCCCGGAACCACACGACACACTCCCCTGCGGAATGGCTGCCCACCTCCGCCAGAGAGGTCGAAGCGCTCGGCTGGGACTGCCTGGACGTCATCCTCTTCTCCGGCGACGCCTACATCGACCATCCCGCCTTCGGTGCGGCGGTCATCGGCCGGCTGCTGCTGGCCGAAGGGTATCGGGTGGCCATCGTGCCGCAACCGAACTGGCGCGACGACCTGCGCGACTTCCGCAAGCTGGGCAAGCCGCGGCTCTTTTTCGGCGTGTCGGCCGGGAGCATGGACTCGATGGTGAACCACTACACTGCCAACCTGCGGCTGCGCAGCGACGACGCCTACACACCGGGCGGACGGGCGGGCTTCCGTCCCGACCGCGCCGTGACGGTCTATACCCGCATCCTCAAAGCGCTCTGGCCGAATACCCCCGTGGTGATAGGGGGCATCGAAGCGTCGCTGCGGCGCCTGACACATTACGACTATTGGAGCGACTCGCTGAAACCCTCCGTGCTCATCGACAGCGGCGCCGACCTGCTCATGTACGGCATGGGGGACAAATCCATCATCGACGTGGCGCGGGCGCTGCGGAACGGTTTCAACGCCAAGCTGCTGCGCCGCCTCCCGCAGGTAGCCTTCATCGCCGACGACGCCTATGTGGCACGGCTCGATGCACAGACGACCTTCCGGCTGCACTCTTTCGAGGAGTGCGTGGCCGACAAACGCGCCTTCGGCGAGAACTTCGTACGCATCGAGACCGAGAGCAACCGCCTGCGGCAGGAGCACGTGCTGCTCGAAAAGACCGGCGACCGATGGGTGGTGGTCAATCCCCCCTACCCGACGCTGACGGAAGCGGAGCTGGACCGCAGCTTCGACCTGCCCTACACGCGCCTGCCCCATCCGCGCTACGACGGCAAGGGGGATATTCCCGCCTACGAGATGATTAAACACTCGGTCAACATCCACCGCGGCTGCTTCGGCGGGTGCAGCTTCTGCACCATCTCCGCCCATCAGGGCAAGTTCATCTCCTCGCGCAGCGAGCGCTCCATACTCGCCGAAGTGGAAAAGGTGGTCGGCATGGAGAGTTTCAGGGGCTATCTTTCCGACATCGGCGGGCCTTCTGCCAACATGTACGGCATGGGGGGCCGCGACACGTCGCTGTGCAGCCGATGCACGCGCCCCTCCTGCCTGCACCCGAAACCCTGCCCGAACCTCGACAACAGCCACGCCCGCCTGCTGGAGCTCTACCGGAAGGTGTCTGCGGTGAAAGGCGTCCGGAAGGCATTCATCGGCAGCGGTATCCGCTACGACCTTTTCGACCGCAGCGACGGCGGGGCCTACCTGCGCGAGGTGGTCGTGAACCACACCTCCGGCCGGCTCAAAGTGGCCCCGGAGCATACCGAAGAGGCGGTACTGCGGTTGATGCGCAAACCGTCGTTCGCGCTGTTCCGCGAGCTGAACGAGCAGTTCAACGACATCTGCCGCCGCGAAGGGCTCCGATACCAGCTCATCCCCTATTTCATATCGAGCCATCCGGGATGTACGGAAGCCGACATGGAGCGGCTCTCCGAAATCACGCGCTCCCTGCACTTCCGGCTGGAACAGGTACAGGACCTTACCCCCACCCCGATGACGCTCAGTTCGGTGATGTTCTATACGGAAACCGACCCCTACACGGGCCGGCCGCTCTACGTAGCGAAAAACCAGGACGAGAAACGGCGCCAGAAAAGTTATTTCTTCCGCAACGCCGACGGCAGTCTGCGCGGCGAACGGACGGCACCCCGCAGCGGAAAAGAAACGTACCGTCCCCCGAAAGGCCGCACGCACGGAAACGCCTCCGAAAGGCCGCGACAACCGGACGCACCGCACGCTCCGAAACAACCGCGGAACAGAGACACCGCACAGGCCGTCCGCCGTGCTTTCGAACATGCCGGAACTGCGGCGGGCAAGGAACCGGCAGCTGCCGGACGCAGCCGTAACCCCGCCGCACCCCGCTCCGCAGGCGCGAAGAAGCCCGGCAGACGGCGGTAAGCCGCAGACACCTCGCCGACCGCATGCCGTGCGCTCCCACCCCGGAGGACTCCGGCAACATCCGGACGGGAAAATGCGACCGATGCCCGCCCTTTTCCGTATCTTTAAAGAGGATAGGATTCGCTCGGAAAAAGCAATGCTGAAAACTTCGTTTTCCTTTTGCCGCCTGCGCTCGCCTTTCGCTATCTTTACAGAAGACAGGATGCGGCTCGGCAAAGGCAAAGCTGAAAACTTCGTTTTCCTTTGCCTCTGCGCTCGCCTTTCACTATCTTTACCATCCGATTCCACGGATATTCTATGGCAAAGAACTATACACCCGACCAGAACAACCGGCAGGCATACGAGGCGCTCACGGAAGGCACCGCCACCCTGCCCCCGCAGGCGGTGGAGCTCGAAGAGGCCGTGCTGGGCGCCCTCATGCTCGAAGGCGACAGCATCACCACCGTACAGGAGTTCCTGACGGCCGACGCATTCTACCTCGACACGCACCGCACCATTTACCGCGCCGTCGAGGAGCTCAGCTCGGAGAACAAGCCCATCGACCTGCTCACCGTCACGGAAAAGCTCAAGAAGCAAAAGAAGCTGAAGGAGGTGGGCGGCGCACCTTTCCTCGCGCAGCTGACGCAGAAGGTGGCCTCGGCCATGAACATCGAGTTCCACGCCACCATCATCGCCCAGAAATACGTCCAACGGGAACTCATCCGCGCCTCTACCGAAATCCAGCGCCGCTCCTACGACGAGAGCACCGACGTGACCGACCTCATCGACTACGCCGAATCGGAAATATTCAAAGTATCGGAAGGCCACATCAAACGCGACATACAGAGTGCCAGCCTCGTTTTCGACAAGGCAATGAAGGCCATCGAGGAAGCCCATGCGAAAGGCGGCACGATGAACGGCGTCCCGACCGGATTCACCCGGCTCGACCAGCTCACGCTGGGGTGGCAGCCCTCCGACCTCATCATCATCGCGGCGCGTCCCTCGATGGGTAAAACCGCCTTCGTGCTCTCCATGGCCCGCAACATGGCCATCGACCACGAAAAGCCCGTAGCGTTCTTCTCGCTCGAAATGAGCTCCGTACAGCTCATGATGCGTCTCATCGTCGCCGAATCGGGCCTCTCCTCGTCCGACGTGCGGAGCGGCAAGCTGACCGCCGAACAGTGGCGCCACCTGGAACAGACGACGCGCATCCTGCCCACCGCGCCGCTCTTTATCGACGACACTCCGGCCCTCTCCATTTACGAGCTCCGCTCGAAGGCCCGCAGGCTCAAGGCGCAGCACGACATCCAAATCATCATCATCGACTACCTGCAGCTCATGACGGGCAACGCGGACAGCCGCGGTAACCGCGAACAGGAAGTGGCCTCCATATCGCGCGGCCTGAAGTCCATCGCCAAGGAGCTCAACATCCCCATCATCGCACTCTCGCAGCTCAACCGCTCCATCGAGTCGCGCTCCGGTCTCAAGCGGCCGCAGCTCTCCGACCTGCGCGAATCGGGGGCCATCGAGCAGGATGCCGACATCGTGGCATTCATCCACCGACCGGAATACTTCGGCTTCACGCAGGACGAGGACGGCAACCCGACGGCGGGCATGGCCGAAATCATCCTCGCCAAGCACCGCAACGGCGCGACGGACACGGTAAAGCTGCGCTTCCGCAAGGAACAGGCGCGCTTCCTCGACTACGACGACGAGGCCATCATCGACAGCAGCATGAACGGCGACGACTACGGCTCGCTCTCCGGAGCGGGTGCCGCGGATTTCGACAGCGACCTCGGCAGCGGCAGCTCGTTCGGGCGCCCCATGCGGACGTTCGACGAAGAGAGTCCGTTCTGACGCCTGCCCTCCGGCAGCCACGCGAGCCCCCGCCGACGCACCGCACGTCACCGAAACAGAACCAATTCGCAGCAGGAGAGATGTTCACGAAATGTTACGCAGGCGCCGTCATCGGCATCGACGCCATGACGGTGGAAGTCGAAGTCAATATCACCCCCGGTTTGGGAATGTTTCTCGTGGGACTTCCCGACAACGCCGTGCGCGAAAGCCAGGAGCGCATCCGTTCGGCATTCGACAACAGCGGGCTGAAGATGCCGGGCAAAAAAGTGGTGGTGAACCTCGCACCGGCCGACATCCGCAAGGAGGGTTCGTCGCTCGACCTGACGATAGCCGTCGCCATCCTCGCCGCCGCGGGCTACGTCTCCCCGGACCGGCTGGGTGCCTACGTCGTCATGGGAGAACTCTCGCTCGACGGTTCGCTGAAACCCATCCGCGGCGCACTGCCCATCGCCGTCAACGCGCGGCGGGAAGGATTCCGCGGCTTCATCCTGCCGCGGGAGAATGCCCCGGAAGCAGCCGTCGCCGAAGGTCTGGACGCCATCGCGGCGGGTTCGCTGAAAGAAGTCGCCGAATTTCTCAACGGGGAGCGGGAACTGCCGCCCTGTCCGTGCCCCATACGCTCCGGAAGCGAAGGCAGCGTACCCTATGAGGAGGATTTCGCCGACGTCAGGGGACAGGCGCACGTCAAACGCGCCCTGGAAATCGCCGCAGCCGGCGGCCACAACATCATCATGGTGGGTTCGCCCGGTTCGGGAAAGACGATGCTCGCCCGGCGCATGCCCTCCATCATGCCGCCCATGACAACGGCCGAGTCGCTCGAAACCACCAAGATACACTCCGTAGCGGGAAAACCGGGCAGCACCCGCGGGCTCATGACGCGGCGGCCGTTCCGCGCCCCGCACCACCTCGCATCGCAGGTGGCGCTCATCGGCGGCGGCACCAACCCCCAGCCGGGCGAAATATCGCTCGCCCACAACGGCATCCTCTTTCTGGACGAGCTCCCGGAATTCGGCCGCAACATGCTCGAAGTGCTGCGGCAGCCCCTCGAAGAGAAGAAGGTAACCGTATCCCGCGCCAAATACACCATCGAGTACCCAGCCAACTTCATGCTCGTGGCTGCCATGAATCCATGTCCCTGCGGCTACTACAACCATCCCACAAGGGAATGCACGTGCAGTGCGGCATCGGTGGCCCGCTACCTCAACCGCATTTCGGGGCCGCTGCTCGACCGCATCGACCTGCATGTCGAAGTGACGCCCGTGGCGCTGGACGAGCTTTCCGACGCGGCGCCCGCCGAACGCAGCGAGGCGGTGCGCGAACGGGTGGTCGCCGCACGGGCCCGTCAGGAGGCTCGCTTCGCCGGACTCGAAGGCGTCCATACCAACGCCATGATGAATCCAGCCATGCTCCGGGAGTTCTGCCGTACCGATGCGGCCTGCCGGACGATGCTCGAACATGCGATGAACCGGCTCGACCTCTCGGCACGGGCCTACGACCGCATCCTGAAGGTGGCCCGCACCATCGCCGACCTGGACGCCTCGGACGTCCTGCGACCGGAACACGTCGCCGAAGCCATCAACTACCGCAGCCTCGACCGCTCCGGCTGGGGACGGCCTTAACACGCCCGCACCCTGCCGCGCGCAACCCGCCAACACCGCCAGCCTTGAAAACGACCGTACATACGAAACCGCTCCCGTTCCTGAAAATCCTGCCCGCCGTCGCGGCAGGCATCCTTGCGGCGAACGCCGTCGCCGTACCGATATGGGCCGCCGCAGCGGGCGCTGCCGCAGCAATCGCCGGTGCCGCCTTGACGGGCCGCAGGCCCCGCACGGCCTCCCTGCTGACCTATGCGGCCATATTCCTGTCGGCAGCGACCGTAACGCTGGCCACGCGCCCGCACGCGGTACTGCCGCACGGCGAACGGCTCGTAATGACGCTGGGCATTGCCGACACGCCTGAAACCTCCGGACGCTGGATGCGGGCGACCGCCCGCATCGACCGCTACAGGCGCTGCGACCGGGAGGATACGTGGCACCGTTCGGGCGAAAAGGCGGTCGTCCGCATCGACACCGCGTTCCGCATCCGGGCCGGACAGCGGCTCGTCGCCACCGGTTACGCCTCACCGCTCGGCACGCCGGAATACGCATGGTACACGCGCCTGATGCAGCGACGCGGTTACAGCCAGTCGGTATGGATAAACGACCGGCAGGAACTCATCCTGCTGCCCGACGCATACCGTTCCCCGCACGGCATCGCCTCCGGAATGCAGGCAGCAGCCGCCGAACGGCTCGCACGCCTCGACCTGACACCGGCCGCTTACGGTACCGCCGCGGCCATGAGCATCGGCTACCGCAGCAGCCTCCCGGATGAGGTACGGGACGACTACGGCACCACGGGCGCATCGCACCTGCTCGCCGTATCGGGACTCCACGTCGGCATCGTCGCCATGCTGGTGAACCTGCTGCTGTGGCTGCTCCCGGCCTTCCGCTACGGACACGTCGTCAAAAATGCCGCGGCAATCACGGTCATCTGGCTATACACGCTGCTCACGGGCCTGTCGCCCTCGGCCGTGCGCGCGGCCCTGATGTTCTCCGGCGCACAGCTCGCCCTCGCCGCATCGCGCAGCGGCAACAGCGCCAACATACTGCTGGCCACGGCTTCGGTGATGCTGCTCATCCGCCCCGACTACCTGTACGACATCAGTTTCCAGCTCTCCTTCACGGCCGTGGCCGGCATCTTCCTGTTCTACCGTCCGCTGTACGATGCGGTACGGAGCCGGTTCCGCTTGGCGAACGCCTTCTGGGCGGTGTTTCTGGTGGGGCTCTCCGCATCGTTCGCCACGGCTCCGCTCGTATCGTACTACTTCGGCCGCATTCCGCTCATCGGCATCGTCATCAACCCGCTGCTCATCCTGACGGCCAATGCGACCGTCCTGCTCTCCATCCTGTGGATACTCCTGCCCCTGCCGCCGCTGAACGCCCTGTTCTCGACCGCCATAGAAGGTGCGGCAGGACTTCAGAACGCCGTCATCGATGCCAGCGCCGACAAGGGTTGGGCCTCGCTGCCGCTGGAACTCACCGTCGCGCAGGTGCTGCTGCTGTACGCCCTGATGCTCGCCGGAGGCATCCTGCTGCGCCGCCGGCTCGCCGCACGACGCCCCCCACTGTTATCCGAAACCCTATGACGACAGAAGAAATCCTGCTGCTCGACGGGCCGGAACTCCGGCAGTTTACCGAAGCGAACCTGACGCGCGACCCGCACGCCGTGGCCCTCGACAAACGCATCCCGCACGCGGCGCTGGTGGCCACGCAGGTAAAATACCTGCAAAGGGCCCGGCGCAAGCTGCCCTCCTACTACGAAGCCCGCGCCGTCATCCCGCCGCTGGCGTTCGAACAGGCGAGCAGCGAGGCGGCAGCGACCCGCAAGGAGTGGCAGGGCGAATCGTGCATCGACCTGACCTGCGGACTGGGTGCGGACGCGCTCTGCCTTTCCCGCCGTTTCCGCCGCGTGGTCGCAGTGGAACGGGACGAGGCGCTCGCACTGGCCGCACGCATCAACTTCCGCCGGCTGGGAGCGGACAACATCGACGTGGTCTGTGCGACCGCGGAAACGTTCCTGAGGGAGTTCGCCGCGGCAGGAGGCCGCGCCGACCTGATATATGCCGACCCCGACCGCCGCTCGGCCGCGGGACGCAAACTCGTCCGGATGGAAGATTGCAGCCCGGACATATTGTCGCTGCTGCCGCTGCTGGAACAACATGCAGACCGGATTGCCGTAAAGCTCTCGCCGCTCTTCGATGTGGCCGAATGCTTCCGCCTTTTCGGAGAACGGTGCGCCGTGGAAGTCTTCTCGCTCGGCGGCGAATGCAAGGAGGTAACGGTGGAAACGGGAAGCGCCGTCACGGAAGGCAGCATCCGCGCCACCGTCGGCGACCGGAACTGCCGGCGCTATCCGTACCCTTTGGAGGAAATCCTGCCGAACCCTGCGGCCGCGGAGTTCGCCCCGCCTTACCGCTACCTGATAATCCCCGACGCGGCGCTGCGCAAGGCCCGCCTCACCGCCCGTTATGCCGCCGAAGAAGTGCCGCAGGCGTTCGCCGTACCGGGCGACGGGTACCTTTTTACGGACACGCTGCCAGCAGGAGCGATACCCGGCAAAGTTTTTGAAGCGGTGCGGACGGAACGTTTCGCGCCGCCGCAACTGAAACGCGAACTGCGCCGCCGGAACATCCGAGCGGCGACGCTCCATACCCACGGCTTTCCCGTTCCCGCTCCGGAACTGGCACGCAGGCTCGGCATCCGCGAGGGCGGCGACATCCGGTTCGCATTCTTCTCCATCGGCCGGACGCTTTGGGTTGTCGAATTAAAAGACGTACTTTTGTAGGCGTAGCGCAGCAGGAGGTGCCCCATAAAACCGGATAAAGGGATGAAATCGTTTTTCAGGAAAGCCAAAGAATTTTTCGGCCACGGCGTCTGGGAAAAGACCGAAGCCGACTTCTCGTCCCGCAAGGAGCGGTGGTTCGTCCGCCAGGTCCGCCTCATACTCTACACCGTACAGGGAGTGCAGCACCACAACACGGTCGTACGCTCGGCTGCACTCACCTTCTTCACGCTCATGTCGCTCGTCCCGATGCTGGCGCTGGCCTTCGGCATCATCAAGGGATTCGGGCTGGAAACGGCTCTGGAAAATTACCTGTTCGAACGATTTTCGGAAAACGGCACCCTAATCAGGTCCGTGCTCGACTTCATCAACGGAGTGCTCGTACGCACGAGCGGCGGCATCGTCGCGGTCAGCGGTCTGGTCGTCCTCGTCTGGGCGGCCGTGCGGGTATTCGGCAACGTCGAGAACGCGTTCAACACCATCTGGGAAGTCAAAAAGACACGCAGCCTGACACGGCGGGCGAGTACCTATGCAGCGGTCATCTTCGTCATGCCGCTGCTCGCCGTACTGCTCGCTCTGGTACTCTCCTACGTCCGCACGCTCATCGCGCATTATGCCTCCATTCCGTACAGCGTCCTCTACGCGGCAGGTTCTTTCATCGTGCTCTGGCTGCTCTTCGCGGGTGCCTACAAAATCATCCCCAACACCAGAGTACGTTTCCGCCATGCGGCCATGGCTGCCGTAATAGCCGCAGTCGCATTCTCCGTATTCCAGCTGATTTACGTCACGCTTCAAAGCGGCGTCTCCTCCTACAACATCATATACGGCAGTTTCGCCGCCGTACCGCTCTTCCTGCTGTGGATACAGGTCAGTTGGCAAATCGTCCTGTTCGGAGCCGAACTCTCGTTCTCCTACCAGAACGTGGACAGCTTCATGCAGGAGCAGAACGCCGCGAACGTCAGCTACGACAACCGGCGCAAGGTGATGCTCGCTGCTCTCACGGTCATCATACGGAGCTTCGTGCGGGGCGACGGCGGCATCTCGTCCGAAGAGATAGCCAAGGAACTGAAACTGCCCGTGCGGCTCGTACGCGACATCGACTACACGCTCGACGAGGCAGGCCTGATACTCCCCGTATCCTCGGACCGGAGCCAGAAAACGAAGATATACGTTCCCGCACGGGACGTACATTCAATGACCCTGGCGGACGCCGTCCGGGCCGTGGAATACGCCGGTACCGCCGTGCACAACCTCTGCGACAACCGCTACCTGCGCGAGGTATCGCGCATCATCGACGGCATCGCTGACCGCATCGCCGCCTCGGACGACAACATCCTCCTCATGAACCTCATCGAAGATGAAGATAACGATAGCAGGAAGCGGTAACGTGGCCGCGGCCCTCGCACGAGCCGTCGCTGCGGCTCCCGGCCTCTCGCTGCGCCAGATATGCGCCCGCAACCGCACCCGCGGCGAAGAACTTGCCGGGCGGTACGGAGCGGCATACGCCGCACGGCCGGAAGAGGCCGCCGCCGCCGACCTGTACCTGATTGCCGTAAGCGATTCGGCCGTGGGCGAAGTATCCGCACGGCTGCATGCCGTACCCGGAGCGACGGTGGCGCACACCTCCGGCGGCCTCGGCATCGACGCCCTCCGGTGCGCAACGCCCCACCGTGCGGTATTCTATCCGCTGCAAACCTTCTCGGCCGACCGCATCGCCGACCTGCACGGCATTCCGGTCTTCATCGAGTCCGCCGACAGTACGGCCGAGGACGCCGTCGGACGGTTCGCCGCCGCCCTGTCGGAAAGGGTATACGAGGCCGACAGCGACCGGCGTGCGCTCCTGCACGCGGCGGCCGTCTTCGCATGCAACTTTCCCAACCACCTCTATGCCCTCGCCGGCCGGCTGCTGGAACGGGAAGGCCTCGACTTCGGCGTGCTGGGACCGCTCATCCTCGAAACGGCCGCCAAAGCCGTCGCCACCGGCACTCCCGCGACCGTACAGACCGGACCGGCCGCCCGGCACGATGCGGTCACCATGCAGCGCCACGAAGCGCTGCTGAAGCGGGAAGAAGACGAAACATTCATCAAAACATACAAATTACTGAGCGAAAGCATATGGGAAACTTCAAAGAAGACATAGCGAACGCCGAAGCGTTCGTATTCGACGTGGACGGCGTATTCACCGACGGGAACATCATGCCTCTGGCCGACGGGGACTTCCTGCGGGCCTACAATGCCAAAGACGGCTATGCCGTGAGCTATGCCGTGAAACAAGGCTACAAAATCTTCATCGTGACCGGCGGACGCGGGGACATCCTCTACAAACGTTTCAGCTATCTCGGCGTCACCGAACTACACATCAACGTATCGGACAAGATAGCGGTACTGAAAGATATCATGGAGCGCCACGGCCTCAACCCCGAAAACGTGGTCTTCATGGGCGACGACATTCCGGACCTGGAATGTATGCAGGCGGTGGGGATTCCGGTATGTCCGGCCGATGCCTCCTGCGAAATCATCGAAGCCTCGCGCTACGTTTCGGAATTCTCCGGCGGACACGGCTGCGTCCGCGACATCATCGAACAGGTGCTCCGCGCACAAGGCAACTGGGCCCGTTATCTGAAAGGCATCCACGCCGTATCGGCCTAAGGTACGCACCGTTCCGGAAGACGAGCCCTTCCATCGCAGCGGAACCGATACGTTTCGTATCGGTTCCGCTGCATTTCCGCCAGAGCGGGCACACCATCGTTTCCCTCAGCACCGCCGCTTCACGCAAGCGTACCGGAAAAGGCGCCGGAGGTATTCCCCGGAAATATTCCGCGACCGACAGGGAAATCCGGCCTTCAGCTCCTGCTGCGAGGCGGCGCCCCCTTCAACGGACAGCGGACACCGCGTCCCCTATGCTGACCTCTCTTAACGGGCCAACAGCAGTACAGCCACCATGATGATGAATCCGGCGGCAAATCCCGCGGCCACCTGAGCCGGAGTATGCCGGCCGAGGTACAGCCTCGCCGAACCCAACATGCCGGCGCACAGCACCGCTCCGCAGAATATCCACACCAAATGGGTATAGCCGGCATACAGAAAAACGGACACCATACCCACGGCCGCACCGACGGCGGTCATGTGCAGGCTGACCGGCCAGCGCAGGTTCACCGCCAGGGCGAAGAGCGTACAGGCCATGGCCGCGAGCATCATCCGCCGGAGCAGGAAAAGCATGGGCGACGACCCCAGCATCCATGCGCACAGACCGTAACACAGCGCCGCGACGAGCATCGGAAGCGTCCGGTCGCCGCGCCGCGGCAACGACCTGTCGCCGGCAAGACCGAACACGTGCAGCAGCAGGATACCCAAAGCCGGCACCGCGAGCGTATCGACGACGACCACCGTCAGAATATAGTTGCGCACCCCGACGGGCAGATACACCGGCAGCATGCCCGTTCCGAAAAGGACGAGCAACAACCAGACAGGCATCAGCAAGGGGTGCAGCACGAACGACGCCACCCTGCTCAGGCGGTACCAGACCGTATGTTTTTCCTCACGATTTTCCATAGACAATTCGCTGTCCGCATGCTCCCGGAGACAGTCCGCCGGAACAGCCCGTAAAGTTACGATTTATCGTGCGCCGGACGGCACGGAACCGTGTCTTTATTTACCGCAGGGCACGGAATCGCCGTCCCGAACCGGTACCATATGCAGCACACGACATTCGATATGCCTCCGCATTCACGCTACTCCCGCACATCCGGGCACCCCGCAGCGGACACGGCGTCGGAATGTCCGCACGAAAACAGCCCGCCGGCCCGAACCGCATTCCTCAAAAAAGAAACGGTTCCCATACCGCTCCGGCATGGAAACCGCCCCGTATTGCGCTGCGGCCATCAAAGCTCCTTGCGGAGCCTCGCGACCGGAATGCCGAGCATCTCGCGGTACTTGGCCACCGTGCGGCGGGCGATGTGGTATCCCATGTTGTTGAGTATCTCCATCAGCGCCTCGTCCGTCAGCGGCCTGCGCTTGTCCTCCCGGTCGATGCACTCGGAGAGGATGTTCTTTATCTCGTACGACGACACCTCCTCGCCGCTGTCGGTCTGCATGGCTTCCGAAAAGAGCTGTTTGAGCGATATGATGCCGAACCCCGTCTGCACATACTTGCTGTTCACCACACGGGAAATGGTGGATACGTCGAGCCCCGTTCGGTCAGCTATATCCTTCAGAATCATCGGCTTTAGCTTGCTTTCGTTCCCGTCGAGGAAATATTCGCGCTGATAGTCCACGATGGCCTGCATGGTACGCATCAGCGTATCCTGCCGCTGCTTGATGGCCGAAATGAACCACTTCGCCGAATCGATTTTGCTCTTGACGAACTGAAGCGCCTCCTTGTCCTCCTGCGAAGGATTGCCCGAAGCGTGCGCCATCTGCCTGATAAGGTCGGCATACTTGCGGTTTATCTTCAGTTCCGGGACATTGTAGGAATTGAGCCGGAGCAGCAGTTCCCCGTCCCGCTCGTCGAGGATGAAATCGGGAATAACGTAGGGCGAGGCGATGTTGCCACCTTCGTTGTACAGGTTGCCGGGCTTGGGCGACAACCGCTGTATCTCCTCGATGGCGGCCCGGAACTGCTCTTCGCCAATCCCCAGGCGTGCCATGATTTTCTCGAAATGCTTCTTGGTGAACTCCGTGAAACACTGTTCCAGTATCTTTTTCGCAAGTACCTGCGCGGAGGAGCGGTCTGCCCTGCGTTCCAGTTGCAGCAACAGGCATTCGCGGATGTCGCGGGCGCCGATTCCGGGCGGTTCGAGCGACTGCACCACGTGCAGCCCCGCCTCCAGTTCCGGTATATCAATCTCCTTGCCGTAGTTGAATGCGATGTCGTCCGAAATCGACTGAAGGTCGAGCCGCAGGTATCCGTCTTCGTCGATGTTGCCGATGATGTACCGGGCGATGTCGAACTCCTCTTCGGGCATCTCCCGGTACGAAAGCTGCTCCATCAGGTACTCGTGCAGGCTCATGCCTTCGAAAAGTACCACCTGCCGGGCCTTGTCGTCGCGCGAATAATTGTTCACGTACGATTTGTAGGCAGGCGTTTCCGCCTCCTTGAGGTACTCCTCCATGGAGACCTCCTTGGGCATGCCGTTATCCTCGGTATTCTCCTCGGCCGGCTGCTGCTCCTCTTCGAGCACGGGATTCTCCTCGATTTCCTGCTTCACGCGCTGCTCCAGCTGGAGCGTCGGCAGTTCGAGCAGTTTTATCATCTGAATCTGCTGCGGCGATAACTTCTGAAGCTGCTTTAAAACTTGTTTCTGATTGATTGCGGGCATAAATCACTGCTGTCGTTTCGGCCCCGTCCGCCATTCCGACGGCAGGGCCGTTACAGGTTACTTCATTTTTTCCGTACCGTTCCCCGGTTCCGTGGGCAGCATCCGGTAAATATTACGTCCGTATCGCCGCCGGTGCGCGCGACACCGACCTCCTACCAAAAACCGTGCCGTCGCGCACCGCACACGCCAACCCGCTCCCGGTCAGAACTCTGCATTCTTCGGTGTACGCGGGAAGGGGATTACGTCGCGGATGTTCGCCATGCCCGTCACGAAAAGCAGCAGCCGCTCGAAACCGAGCCCGAAACCGCTGTGGGGCGCCGAACCGAAGCGGCGGGTATCCATATACCACCAGAGCGTATCCATGCTCATTCCCAGCTCCCGGATACGTGCATCGAGCTTGCCGTAATCGGCCTCCCTTTCCGAACCGCCGATGATTTCCCCAATCTTCGGGAACAGCACGTCCATGGCGCGGACAGTCCTGCCGTCGTCGTTCTGCTTCATGTAGAACGCCTTGATTTCCTTCGGATAGTTGATGAGGATGACCGGCTTGCGGAAATGCCGTTCCACGAGGTAGCGCTCGTGCTCGCTCTGCAGGTCGCACCCCCACTCCACCGGGAATTCGAACTGCTCGCCGCTGGCCCTGAGAATTTCCACGCCTTCGGTATAGTTCAGCCGCACGAAATCCTCCGCAACGACGCCGCGGAGCCTTTCGATAAGGCCGTCGTCGTACATCTTGTTGAGAAATTCGAGGTCTTCCATGCAGTTGTCCAGCGCATAGCATATAAGGTATTTGAGGAACTCCTCGGCCAAATCCATGTTGTCCTCCAGCTCGTAGAAGGCCATCTCCGGCTCTATCATCCAGAATTCGGCCAAATGACGCGGCGTGTTGGAATTTTCCGCACGGAACGTCGGGCCGAAGGTGTAAATCTGCGACAGGGCGGTCGCACCGAGTTCGCCCTCCAGCTGGCCCGATACGGTCAGGTTCGTGGAACGTCCGAAGAAATCCTGCGCATAGTCGATTTTTCCCTCTTCGGTCCGGGGCGGATTTTTCATATCGAGCGTCGTCACCTGGAACATGGCGCCGGCACCCTCGGCGTCGGACGCCGTGATGATGGGCGTGTGCAGGTAATAAAACCCTTTGTCGTTAAAGAATTTATGTATGGCGAAAGCCATCGCGTGGCGGATGCGGAGCACCGCACCGAAGGTATTGGTACGGGGACGCAGATGCGCGATTTTGCGCAGGAATTCGAGCGTATGCCCCTTCTTCTGGAGCGGGTAGGTTTCGGGGTCGGCCTCGCCGTACACCTCCAGCGACCGGGCCTGTATCTCCACCCGCTGACCGGATCCGACCGATTCGACGAGCAGGCCGCGGGCGCAGATGCACGCACCGGCGGTTATCCGCTTCAGCAGCTCGCCGTCGAAGGCGGCCACGTCGACCACTATCTGGATGTTGTTTATCGTCGAACCGTCGTTAAGGGCGATGAACGCCACGTTCTTGTTTCCCCTCTTGGTACGTACCCATCCCTTTACGACCGCCTCGGTATCCACCCGGCCGGAGCGCAGCAGCTCCGCTATCATCGTCCTTTTCACTTCCGACATTGCGTTAATAATTTGATTCGCTGTGATACTTTTTTAAATTAACGCAAATATCGGCATTTTTTCCGATTCTCCCGCAGAGAGCGTAATAAAAGAGGCCGATTCCCGCAAAACGGCGTCCGCCGCCCGGCAGGGCATGCAATTCGGCCGCGGTACCTTGTCCGTTCGGCACAAATCGAATATCTTTGTGAATCGGGAACACGCGGCGGAACTCGCCGCCGCGCCTCCCTCCAATCCATACGCATACTTCATGGAATACAGGAAACTCACCCCTGCGGAACGCGACCGGCTCCGGGCACAGGGCTGTACGGCCGCTGACTGGAATTCAATCGAGGTCTGCGGCGGCTTCTCGACCGAGGACATCCGCAACTGCGGTTTCGGCGGCACGGTCCGGATAGAAGGAGCCGTCGCGCTGCGCAACGTCGGCAGGCTCTCGGACTGCCGGATAGGTACCGGAGCGGTCGTCGAGGAGACCTCCGTCATCGAGACCACGGGCCGCGGCAATTTCGGCATCGGCATCCGGGCGGCCGCAGTCAATGAAGCCGGCGGCCGGGAAATACCCCTCTTCCCCGGCCTCACCGCGCAGCTGGCCTACATCATCGCCATGTACCGCCACCGCCCGGCCACCATCGCCCGGCTGCTCGATGCGGCGGAACGGGAATATGCGCCCCTGACCGGGGAGCCGCTCTGCACGATAGGAGCCGGGGCGCGCATCACGGCCTGCGGTATTCTGCGCGACGTGCACATCGGGCCGGACGCCGTCGTAGAGGGAGCCTCGCTCCTGGCCAACGGCACGGTCAGCACCCATGCCGGACAGCAAACCTACATCGGCCCCGACACGCGGCTGCGCGACTTCATCGTGTGCGGCAACAGCACCGTGGACAACGGCACGACGGCCGAACGCTGCTTCTTCGGCAATGCCACGCACGCCTCGGCGCTCACGGCCGCCGACTCGCTCTTTTTCGCCGGAAGCCACTGCGACAACGGCGAAGCATGCAGCGTGCTCGCCGGACCCTATACCGTGTCGCACCACAAATCGACGCTCCTGATAGCGGGCCTCTTCTCGTTCTTCAACGCGGGGAGCGGTACGAACCAGAGCAACCACCTGCTCAAATCGGGGCCCGTCCACCAAGGCATCCATCTGCGGGGATGCAAGTACGGAAGCGACGCCTACATGATGCTCCCGGCGCTCGACGGGCCATTCACCACCGTCATCGGCCGCCACAAGAGCCACCCCGACACCGGCAGTTTTCCCTTCTCGCTGCTCATCGAACAGGAGGGCCACTCCTGGCTGATACCGGGCGCCAACCTCGCCACGGCGGGCGCCGCGCGCGACATCGCCAAATGGCCGCAGCGCGACCTGCGCGATGCCCACGCCGCCGACCTCATCAACTTCGAGGAGTGCAACCCGTACATCGCCGAACGCCTCGGCGACGCCATCGCCGCCTGCACCGAACTGCTCGGCAGGGAGACGGGCGACGTCTGCACCTGCAAGCGGATGCGCATCCGCACCTCCATGCTGCGGCGGGGGCTCCGGCTCTACCGCCTGGCATACGACAAATACCTCGGTGCGATGCTGGCCGCCGGCAGCCAGCCGGATGCAGCCGGTGCGGGACACTGGACCGACGCGGGAGGGATGTATCTTCCCGCGGCCGTAATGAACGGCATCTTGGACCGCATCGACTCCGGCCAACTCGCCACGGCCGAAAGCCTGCGCGAGGCTCTGGCCGCAGCTCACGAACGATACAGCGCTTATGCCGCCGGCTGGGCATGCGCCCGCCTCGCCGCGTCGCTCGGCCACGACCCCTCCGACGACGAACGGGCCGACGCCGTGCGGCGCGGAACGGCGGCTGCCGAAAAACTCGCCGCAATGACGGCCGAGGACATGCGCTCGGAACAGGACGCATCCATGTCGGTCGGGTACGGCCTCGACACCGAAGACGAACAGACGCGGCTGGCCGACTTCCGGGCGGTACGCCGCATTCCGTAACATACCACAACAACGGTACGATGAACGCACTTCTCAAATACATGTTCGCCACAACGCTGGCGGCGACGTTTTCAGCCGGAATCCTTCCGGCGCATGCGGGCCTCCGGGCCGACAGTACCGCTGCGGCGGTACGGACACCCCTGCCCCCGCCGGCGACCGGGTATGCGAACCGGGCATGCATGCGCAGCGAATTCATGAGCTACACCATTCGTGAAAATGCAATGAACGACGACCGAGCCTCCGAATGGAACTACCTGCCCGTAACGGATTTCGTGCGCGAAGTCCGGGCGGACGGCACCACGGCTTACACCGCTGCGGCACAGCTGCCGGAATTCTGGGCCGACCGCATCGTCATCCTGCACAGCGAAGGCGGCCGCAACAGCCACCGCGTCCGGGCCAACGGCGTCGTGGCGGGCACCGCACGCGACAGCGGTACTCCCTCGGAGTTCGAACTACCGGGAGCCGTCGCAGGAGGGGCCAACACCCTCTGCATCGAACTTCCGGCCGACACGCGGGAACCCGAATCGGCCCTCGCGGGCGGAAGGGAAGACATCGCCTCGTGTTTCCTCTATTCCCAGCCGCGCACCCGCATCTGGGACTACGACATTGCAGCCGTCATTCGGGAGCAGGACGGCGAGGGCGAACTTACGGCCCGCGTGGTGGTGGAGAACCGGTATCCCTCCGAAGAGACTTTCTCGCTCTGCTTCGACGTCTTTTCACCGGCAGGCAAGGTCGAGGAGTACGGTACCCGAACCGTGACGCTTCCCGGCAACAGCCGCGACACGGTGACGCTCCGCGCTGTCATCTACGGTGCGGGCAAACGCATGTGGAGCGCGGAACACCCGAACGTGTACCGCCTCACCCTCTTCATACGCAAGGGAGGACGCATCCTCGAATACGTCCCCGTCAATGTGGGTTTCGGAAGCGTCTCGCATTCCGGAGGGCAGGCATACAGGAACGGGCGGCCCGTCGCGCTGCGGCCCGCTCGGTACGCCCCCGTGACGGCCGACGCGCTCCCGAAAGAGATTGCGAAACTGAAAAAACAGGGATACAACGCATTGTGGCCCGACACCCCGCAGCCCTACTGGTTCTACGACATCTGCGACCGGACGGGCATGTACGTCATCGACCAGGCGAACATCAACACCGCCTACGCAACGGACGACAGGCGCATCGGCGGATGCCTCAGCAACGACCCCGCATGGCTGCCGGAATACATGGAGCGGACGCAGGCCATGTTCTACCGTTCGCGCAACCATCCCTGCATCATCGCCTGGTCGCTCGGCGGCGACAGCGGCAACGGGTTCAACCTGTACAGAACCTACATGTGGCTGCGTGCCGCAGACCCGGCACGGCCCATCGTGTACCGCGGCGCAGGCGGGGAATGGAACAACGACCTCGCCCTCTGAACCGGCCGGCACAGCAGGACGAAGCAAACGGCCGTACCGGTTCCGAACGGAATCCCGCTCCCGGCCGACGCGCGGAATACCCGACTAAAGGAAACCGACGCGCCCCCTCCGTAACCGGAAAGGCATCCTTCCGCCCCCCGACCGGCTGCGGTGGCCTCCGATGGAGCTGGCGCGTTCCGTCCCGGTCGCAGGCACTCCGACTTTCGCCCGGACGAAGCATAGCGGAACAAACGAGGCGGCAGGCCGCCCGTTCCGTCATCCTGCCTGTCGGGAAGCCATCGGAAAAATGACGCAGCACGGGCGGGCAGGCTGTCCGTACTGCGATTACATGTTTTCATTCGTCCGGACGTTCTTCGGACTCATGTGCATCCTATATGGGAATAGACCTGATACTCGTAGGCAAAACCGACTCGGCCGAAATAGCCGCCATCGTGGCGGATTATGCGAAACGCATCAACCGGTACGCGAAATTCTCCGTCATCCTGCTCCCCGACCCGCGCCATGCGGGCAGGCTGCCGCGGCAGGCCCAGAAGCAGGCCGAAGGGGAGGCAATCCTCCGGCAGCTCGCCCCCGGCGACTATGCGGTACTGCTCGATGAGAAAGGTACGGAAATGCGCTCGACGGAATTCGCGGCCTGGCTCGAAAACCGGCTTGTCGCCGGTGTGCGGCGTATATGCTTCATCGTGGGCGGCCCCTACGGTTTTTCGCCGGAAGTCTATGCACGGGCCGACGCCATGCTGTCGCTCTCGCGCATGACCTTTTCCCACCAGATAATCCGGGCCATCTTCGCCGAACAGCTCTACCGCGCCTTCTCCATCATCCACCGCACCCCCTATCACCACGAATGACGGCAGCGGGAAACGAAAAACAGGAGGGAATCTTCCCGATTGCCTCCTGTCTTTTTTGGGGATAACACCCAAAACTACTAACCCAAACTTAAATAAATGAAGAAACCTTTACGGATTGTCTTCGGTAAGCAAACGCGGATAATTCGAAATTATTATACGCTTCCGGGCGATTACTGTCCGGGCCGTACCGAAAAACACCTGTATCTTTCTTTCGACAAATTATGTGCCAATCGTGCCTGCCGTCGCCGGAAATCCGTCGGCCCCGACCGTTTCTCCGCACCGCGTCAAAGTCCCGATTCCGGCATGGGCCGCCTGCCGCGCTCTTCCTGCTCCTCGGCCCAGGAACGCCCGACCAGCAGCGACGCCACGCGGGCATAAGCCCACGGATAATAGATGCCGAACGTCACGCATGTCAAAAGCATCTGCCCCAATACGAAAAGGTAGTCTCTCCCCGGCCGCAGGGAAAAGCCGAACCGGTCCTCGATATCCACCTCGCCGAGCACGAGCCGGTCTACGTAATATTTCCAGACACGGAGCAGCGCCATGGGCGCATAAAGTCCCAGTGTCACCACCGTCAGCACCGCCTGTCCGAAGACATACCATCCCGCATGCCATACGCGCACCCCGCACGTCATGCGCTTGCGGCCATAGGCGAAATCCGCGTACCATTTCAGCGATACGGCCCGGTAGAAACAGAGGAATGCCAGCAGCACGAGATACAGCACCCCGCCCAGCACGTACATTCCTTCGGCCCCCATGCGGGCCCGCAGCAGCACGAGCGGCAGCGACGAGAGCAGGACGAATGCCGGAGCGACACAGAGCAGCACGGCATAGCTGAACAGCACGGGTGCACTCCCCCGGAATTCGAAGGCGTTGAAGCGGAACGAAGTACCCGCAGCGAAATAACGCACCAAATCCCGAACGAACCACGGCAGCCAGACTCCCAGCGTCACCGCCGACAGCAGGATGCCTTTCGTACAAAGCGCCGCATACGTCCGCGCCGGATAATCGACCTCGAACCGTTCGCCCGACAGCGACAGGCCGCCCGCCGTAGCGCGTACGAAAAAGTACAGCATGAAACAACAGGCCGCTCCCGAAAGTACGGCCAGCAGCAGGCCGGCCGCCACCCGCGCCGCAAACGCTCCGTCCAGCACCGGGTCGGGCACCGCATGCCGCGCCATGAAACACAGATAAGCGACCGTCGCGCCCGCGACAAGTACCCACGCCGCCGCGTAAGGAAGAAAAAGCGTCTTTCCCCTGAGCTCCAATCTGAAAAAATTCCTCATAACAATCCGTCGAATATACTTTTGGCCTCTCTCAAGAATGTTGCATCTCTTTCAGCCTTTCCAACAATTCATTAACGGTAATCGCTCCATCCATTCGTTTTTTGTCGAAAACCATGAAATAACGGTAACCATTTCCGGCTTTACCGGCCCATGCCGCTCCCAGCTCGATTTTGTTTCGGCTGTCGGAATTGTCCCGGTCGTCGCCCTTGGTTTCCAAAAGAATCGTTATTCCGTTGTCGAGCCAAACGATAAAGTCCGGATAGTGATTGATAAATCCGTTGATGCAAAAGCCCGTTTGACGCCGGTCGGAATTCCGATGCCAGAACGATACGTTTTCAAGGTTGGCCACCGCGTTGATAACCCGGTATTCAAAATCATTCATATCGCCCTCTTCCGCATACAATCCTTTTACCCATCCCGTCGAAGTCGATTGCAAAGTCATGGTTTCGGGTAACTTATAGCGAGCTTCGCATTTGATTTGCCCCGTATCGAGCCACCGGTGGAAAACATCTTTCTGGTGTTTGCACAACAGTGTTTCTATCTTGCTGCGTATGGCTGCTGTGGTTTGCAACTCGAACGTATATAAATCGGCAATTTGTTCCGTGTCGAAATCCTTAATTACATCTTTGATATAGCGAATGATTTGCGGTTCGGCAATTTCGTCGAAATGAATATTCCGGGCTATCTTCTCCGCCAGCTGTTCCTTTTTAGCCTCGGACGGCAAGGCGGCGAAATGTTCCCTGATAACAGCCAACTGTTTTGACGACAGGTTGAAACGGGCAGGACGGTATTCCTCCTCTCCGACTTTCTCCAAATCGACCCGCACGGCTTCGACATCCGCCCGCGTGAAATCGATATTGCGGTCTTGTTTTCCCAAATCGAATCCTTCGGTCAGCATCGCTTTATTCAACGGAATATACGCCCCCTCCGGTGCAAATATCGAGCCTTGATTCACACGCCTGACGAATACCGGCAAAACGATATCCTTTGCCCGCTCCTTGTAAATATCATTTATTCTGTAACACGTCATCGCATCTTTCACTTCGTCGGGAATCCCGTCGTTCTGGTCAGCAGCAGCTTCCAGCTGACGGTTATAATTTTCATTTTCCTGCTGTGCAAAAGCCTCCAACTCGGTCGTTGCTTCCTGTGCTTCCGACCGTTCGACGGCCTCCTTGATAACTTGCGCGTTTATTTCGTTCGTGATGTTTTCTTCCGGAATCGAAACGTTTTGCGATGTTCCGGATTCAGGTTCTTCGGCATCGGCGAAAAGCCCGAATTCCGGTTGCAGGGCTGCCGGTGCGGTCGGTTCTTCCACCGATGCAGCATCCGCTACGCGATAATCTTTCTTACTGAATCCCGCCCGGTTCAATCCGGCAATAATATTTTCAATCGTATCCCGGAAATTGGCGGACGAGGTAAAAACATAGGAGAGATTCAACAGTTCTTCCTCATGTCTGGTCGCATAGGGCAAGCGCAATATACGGCCAAGAATCTGCTCGACATCCACGCGCGAGGACTTATTGGCCAACGAAGCCAGAATATAGGCGAAAGGACAGTCCCATCCTTCCTTCAGCGCATTGACCGTAATGATATAACGCACCGGGCAGTCGCGCGCCATCAAGTCGGTATTTTTGATTTCGTCCTTGCCCGCCGTCTTGATTTTAATCTGCTCTTCGGGAATCCCGATGCTTGCCAACTTCGCCTTGATTTTATCGAATGTAATGTTGTCGTCATCGGTTCTCGGTTGCGCCTGAAACAGTACAATCGGACGTATATAGCGCCCGCCTCCCGCTTCCTGCCTTTCGGCTTTCACCTCCAGACTGCGCTGCAACTGCATGGCACTCGCTATAACGTCGTTCGTCGAACGATGGTTATAGACGATGACGGGCAGTTTCACCATATTCGCCCGTTTGAGTTTGATTGCATCGACGAAACTGATGATGTTGCTTTTGCTGCGCGGTGTGGCTGTCAGGTCGAGAATGAAGCACGGGTTGATTGACTTGAGCATATCCACGCGGAGATTCGCCTCGAAGTTATGGCTTTCGTCGATGATGACCACCGGATTCAAATACGACAATACCTGGATAAAGCCCGTTTCATCGGCACCGCCTATCCTTTTGGTCATGCCGTCGTACAACTGCGGGTATTCGGTCAGGCTTCCATTCTCCCGATAGACACGCCGCCCGTCCTTGTTGTTCGCTGCGAAAGACTGTACGCTCAGTACGAAAATCGTCAGTTGCTCGCGGATTTCGGTCGGACTGATTCCCCGTCCGCAAAGTGCTGCCTCCTTGTCCACGACCTGCACCGCATTGCCGAAATGACTGTCGATTTTCTGCCGATAGGGATGGGAAGAGTCGTTCAGGTTCTTGTAGGTCTGTTTCAGAATTGTATCCGACGGTACGAACCAGGCCACCACCTGCGGTTTCCCGGCCGGCATGCGGTTGAATATCGTACGCAGGGCATTGCAGGCAATGAAGGTTTTCCCGCCAGCCGTCGGGACCTTGACCGTCACATGCGGAACACCGGTTATGCTGTTGTCGTATGGATGCAAATAGGTATGCTCCAACGATGCCGGCGATATGCCTTTCCTACCCCAAAAATTATTGAACGCCGTATCCAGACGCCCGTCTTGTTCCAGTTGTTCCAAAAACTGTCGGAGGTCGCCGATAACTTCCCGTTGATATTGTTTGAGTTCCATAGTCTAAAATCGTTTGATGTCGCGGGGAATTTTCTTGAACACGATATTCTTCGCCGCCATATCCTCTTCCGACAGCGTGCAGACGTCCGCATAAATAACGTACTGTTCGGCCGGTTCCGTCACGATATGCAACGTATCTACTCCGAGCGTCGTCAGACAATCCTGCTCGTAATAAAAATAGTAACCGGTATCGTTGCTGGTATCCAACAGGTATTTCGCCGATTCAGTGCGCTCCCGCTCCAAATGCCGCTTGGTCTCCGTGTAGTAAATATATTCGCGAATCTTCTCCTCGCCGATGTTTTCGTTGAGGTTTTTCTCCTTGTCGAACATCGGTTCGCCCAGTTCGTAATAATCGAATGCACCACCCGTGCCGGCAACGGCAGCCGCCCCCTCGCCGTAACCTTTCATTACCCGGCGCACCCGTTCGGCCGTAATGCTTTCGGCATAATCCTCCATTTCCACAAGGATGAACTTGCGGTTGCCGCCGTCTTTTTCGTTCAGCTTCAGCACCGCATGTGCCGTCGTCCCCGAACCGGCAAAGGAATCGAGAATAATCGCGGTTTTCGAGTTATAACAAACCATATTCGACAAATATGATATTAAACTCTCCGGTTTAGAATATTGAAATATCTCATTTACCGAACTGTTAAATATCAATTGCAAATCTGCTGAGGCATCTTCATTCGTTCCAACGCCATTCGTCTCATTGATTAAAGTCGATGGAGTTTTAATTTTTTCATCTTGATTGTACCGAAGAACATTAAAACCATATCTACTCGACAAAGATATTCTTGAGCCGTTCGCTATTTCTTTATCCAAAAACTCCTGTATCCATACAAAACGCCCCTTGACCGTCAGCTTTGAAACGACAAAACCATCTTTCACTTCAAAAGGATTCAAAAAATCAATACCA
>DXFY01000024.1 GCA_019114205.1 Candidatus Tidjanibacter gallistercoris
TAAAAAACAAAGACATATAAAATAGCAGAAGTTTTCGGCTTTCCAAAAAATCCCCGCATTTTCTTTACCGAAACCCGCTTTCGATATCAACAGGTCGATAACCGTTATGGCCTACGAACACAACCGGCATATTCCCGAACGATTCTAACATTCCGGCCCGCATCCGTTTTTCCTCCGAACACATTTTTTTAATGAAAAAAGCGGAAAAAATCAGAAAAAGATTCACAACTTCCATACAAACCGGTACACCTCCGACGCTGCATACCTTCCGGCTCAACGCCTGGCGGCGGTCAGGGAGTGCCCGGTGCGGGATGGCAGTCGCCCGTCTTCCATATATATGGGAAAGGAGGCGCCGCACTGAAATACGAGGCCCGGCAGGCAGCAGCCGCGCTCCGAAACCAACCGGAATCTTCCGTCCGGCCCCGAACGGCGGATATCCCACATGGAACAGTCGAATCAATCCGCACAATTCCGTACCACGGATGCAGATGCTGCGCTGCGACAGCAACCGACAACAGGCGCATCGTATCGGTATGTGCAATCGGAAAAGGTATCGATTCCGATTCGTATCCTCCGAACGAAACGGTACGGAAAAATTAACCGGCGGCAAGAGCGCCCCGCAGCAAAATGCCTTGACGAACGAAGCAGCGCCACAGCACTCGGCCTGTCCGTCTTCAATCGCGAACCGCACTCCGACGGCGAACGACGGCTGCCGCGGAGACAAATAAAACGAAAGGGCCCTGTTCGTTACAAGGCCCTGAGCATTTGCTTTCGCATTTGCGGTATGGACGGGACTCGAACCCGCGACCCCCTGCGTGACAGGCAGGTATTCTAACCAGCTGAACTACCACACCGTGCTGAATTGCGGGAGCAAATGTACGACATATTTTTTATTCTGCAAGGGTTACTGTCGATTTTTCTGTTTTTTTTCTGTTTTCCCTTTGCAACTCTCCGCAGAACGGAACGGCCCTATCCCATCTTCCGGCCGGTTCGTCCGCACGTTCCGCCTTATTCCGCATGCTGCACCGCACGGAATTTCCGTCTTCATCTCCCCGGATAACACCGAGCCGGAACATCGTTCCTATGACGGATGCACCGTCCGGAACGATGCCGACGACGTCGACACATTCAATAGTGCCGGTGCAACCCGGCTACTTGCCGTTCGGAGAGGAAATGCTGTACAGGCAACTCCTGCATTCCCGAACGGTACAACGACACGCATCCGGCAGCGAGCCATCGCTCGCCATGCAACAAGCCCTCTGCCGGAAGGAAATGCAGCGACTTCTCCGTTACCGCCGTCACTAAGGCAACACGATATTGAAGTTCGGCTCGGAAGGCTCCATGCTGGAACGGACGAGCTCCACGGCACCGATATCTCCGGTCACCTCGATTCCCGCCTTTTCCGCCACCGTCGCTGGAACATCCTCCCCGAACAACATGTCGACGAACATCGTTTTGGGAAGCTCCATCGACAGGTCCGCATCCCGCTCCCTGCGCATCCGATGGTTCAATACGCCGTTCTTGAGCATGAGTGCGGCTTCTTCGCCCGTATCGGTGAACTTCAGGTTTATGACGGCCTCCTTACCGGAAGCCTGTTCGCCGTTTATCTGTATGGCAAGGAAATCCAACAGCGTATCCGTATCCATCTGCCCGACGACCTGCCCGGTGACGAACTGCGCCGTGTAAGGCGTCCCCGTACCGGTCAGTTCCTTCGCCCCGGTAAGATAAAAGTTCCTCCACGGACCGCTTTCGGCCTGATAGCCGAGTTGCGTGTAGGTATCGGCCAGCAGCCTCCGGGCCTCCATGTTGTCCGGCTCGGCGAAAACGAGGTTGTTGAGCAGTGTGGCCACCCACCGGTACTCGCCCCGGTCGTAGGCCTCCTGCGCCACCCGCATCACCTGCCGGCCGCCGCCCATCGCCTCCACATATTTCCTGCCCAGTTCGGTCGGCGGCAGCGGGTTCAGATTGGCGGGATTACCGTCGAACCATCCGAAATACATCTGGTACTGCGACTTCACGTTATGGCTGACGGTACCGTAATAACCGCGGTTGTAAAACAGTGTATCAAGCGACCGGGGCAGCCGTATCTCCTCCGCGATTTCATCGGGAGTCAGCCCACGGTTGGCCAAATGCAGCGTCTGGTCATGCATGTAACGGTACATGTCGCGCTGCGCTTCCCAGTATCGCACGATATTTTCGTTGCCCCACGTAGGCCAGTGGTGGCTGGCGAAGGATACCTCCACCCGGTCGCCGTACAGTTCGAGCGCCTTGTCGATATGCTTGCTCCACAAGAGGCCGTTGCGCACTTTCGCGCCGCGCAGCGTAATAAGGTTATGTATGTTGTGCGTCATATCCTCCGCCGTGCAGAATGCCTTGAGCTGCGGGAAGTAAATCATGATTTCCACCGGCGCCTCCGAGTCGGGCGCATAGATGAACTCCATCTCCAGTCCGTCTATCGTGCGTTTTTCGCCCGTAGCCGCTATCTCGTCCGTAGGTCGTGCGATTCCCTTGCTGCCCTTCGCGATGGTCTGCCCCAGACCGGTCCCGATGACACCGCGGGGCCCCGGCTCCAGCTGCATGCCGTACATATAGGTAGCACGCCGCGTCATGGCAACGCCGGCCATGACGTTTTCGCTCTGGGCCGATTCCATGAATCCTTTCGGAGCGATGATTTCAAAATCATCGTTGGGCGCTCCCCGACGTATGGCCTCGATGCCGCCGTAGTGGTCGCCGTGGGGATGCGTCAGAATGACGGCCTTCACGGGAAAATCGCCCACATACTTTTTCACGAGGTCGTATCCCGCCTCCGCCGGAGCTTCCGCAGTGGTAACGTCGATAATTACCCAGCCGTTGTCGGTCCTGACGAACGACATGTTGGCGATATCGAAGCCGCGTACCTGATACACTTTGCCGGGTACCACCTCGAACAACCCGTTGATGCTGTTCAGCTGCGACTGGCGCCACAGACTCGGATTCGCCGTGTCGGGCGCTTCGGCATCGAGAAAATCCCAACCATCGAGGGTATAGGACACTTGTCCGTCGGCCGTCATGACGGCCGGGCCATCGACGGTCGCAATGAATCCCCGGTACGCATCCTCGAAATCCCGACGGTCGGCGAAATCGAGTTCCTCACGCACCGCGTCATTCGCATCGGCCGTAAAGGCCGTGGCGGGCGCCTGCGCCGACAGGCCCGCCGGCAGGGCGAACAGCAGCGACGCGAAAACCATGCAATGCTTTTTCATATCCATTCCGTATTATCGTTGAAGATACCGCAAATGTAACCAAGATGCGTACCATCCCGCAAGGCATTATCCGACATAAAATTTGTATTTTCGTTCGATTTTATCCGAAACTATTCCGGCGGCAGCCGGCGATACGATGCTTTTTCGTATGGAAAGACAACTGTTTACTTTTGCCAGCCTCCTGCAGAAGACCGGGGAAAAGAATAGCCCGGTGATAATCTGGCACGAAAACGACCTGTTCCGGATACGGCCCTATCCGGTACGGATGGAAGTTCCCGGCATCTTCATTTGCCTGCACGGCACGATGGAACTGGAAATAAACTTGCGGCCGTGCAGGCTGGACAGACACCATGTGCTGTGTTTCACCGCCCCGTGCAGCGGACGCATCGTCAGCCGCAGCGACGATTTCCGCTGTACGGGTGTCATGTTCTCGCAGGAATGCTGGCAGCGCCTCCTGTTTCAGGAGCGTTCGTTCGGCTCCATTGCCGTGCGGAACGCCTTCGTGCGCGTCACCGACAGCGAACGCGAACGCCTGTCCCGCTTCCACGACCTGCTGTGTCTGTGTGCCGACGCACGTACGGAAACGGAAAAAGACGACGACACGTCCTTCCACCTTGCTGCGGGCATGCTTTACCAGATACGGAACATATACCGGGCACGCCAGGCAGCCGTTCCACCTCCTACACGCAGCGAAAAACTGCTGCACGATTTCCTCGACCTCGCTTGCAGGGACTACAAATGCCACAGACGCGTGTCCTATTACGCCGAACGCCTGTCGGTCACTCCGCGCCACCTGACGACGGTCGTGCGGTTGGCCAGCGGCAAAAGCGCCTCGCGGTGGATAGAAGAATACACGGCACTCGAAGCCCGCATTCTTCTGCGCAATACAGACCTGACGGTCAAGGAAATAGCATTCGAGCTGCAATTCAACGACCAGTCGCTGTTCTCGAAATATTTCAAGCGCGTCACGGGAGTATCCCCCGAACGGTACCGCAATACGTAGCCCCCGTGCACGCAACGGCCGTTTCCACCGGAGTGAGGCAATGTCCCCGGCGCTCTGCCCATCCCCGTTCGCCCGCCACAGCGACACCCGCCGGGATATCCTGTATTTTTATTGAAAAAAGAATTGCCCATTATTGCAAAATCCGATTATCTTTAATATATTTAAAGCGTAAAAACAATAGGGCAGTACGGATTGAGCCCCCCTCTGTTTACAGTACCCCAACCTGCACAACAGAAAATCCGTACTGCCGTTTTTCTCTCAGCCGCACTTTTCCATTCGCATAGCACGGATTTTGCTTCGCATCTTTGCGAACCATCCCTTTACCGAACATGTGCTTCTTTACATCGCAATACATGCAGGCGGAAGAAATAGCCCGCAAATACGGACGGCGCACGGAACGGGTAGAAGCCGCACGCCGCATGCTGGCCGCACGGGAAGGCGAAACGGGAACGCCTGCCGGCGGAGGCAGGAAAACGACCGTTTACGACCTCCGGTTGAACGAAGGCATGTACGTGAGTCCCGCCTATGCCGCCCCCTATACGGTCATCGTCAGCGGCAGCGACCAGTTGCAGGTAATGCGCTGGGGCCTGATTCCGCACTCGGCCACCGTTTCCGAAAAGGAGCGGTACGTCCGGGAAAACATGTACAAGAATGCACGGGCCGAACACCTGTTCGTCTCGTGGCCGTGGCGCAAGCTGTGGCAACACCGCCGCTGCATCGTCCCCGTGACGGGATTTTTCGAGCCGCACTACGACGAAACCGGACTGAGCAGGCCGTATTACATCCAGCGTACCGGCGGCGGGCTGTTCTCCATCGCGGCCCTTTACGACGAATGGCAGCATCCGGACGAAGGTACGGTATTGCGCACGTTCGTCATGATAACCATTGCGGCCAGTCCGAAACTGCGCGAAATACACAACGGAGGCGCACACCCTTTCCGCATGCCCCTCATCCTGCCCGACGACAGGAGCGAAGCATGGCTCGCCTCCGATACCGATACGCCGGAGGGCGTGGAACGTTTCCTCGTGACGCCGGACGACGCGAACCTCGAATCATGGCCCGTCGGCAAGGGATTCCATTACGGCGACCCGTACGACCCTTCCAAAATAGAACGCCGGGAGCTGCGCGAACCGAAACAGGCACTCATCTTCTGATGGATACGGCCGCCGGAGCGGCATTTTCCGCCCCCGCCTTATGGCTCATGTCGGAATTATTCGTTACATTTGTTCGATACCGCCGGCCGGACACGCACGCGGCGTTTCGCGGAAACCGGTACGAAAACCGCGAATGAACGACCGGAATGGAGCCGGGACACTGAATTACCAATCAAAACAAACGTTTGACACTATGGAACAGAATGTACAAAACTGGTCGCACACGACCAACAACATTTACAATGCCGTACTGCTCTTCTCCATCGGCACCATCGTGGCGGGTCTTCTCGCCGGACTTACCGTCGCGTTCGCCATGCTGGGTTCGGGCGCCGTGCTTTTCCGGATACTGACCTGGATAGCACAAATTGCCGTCGCCGTAGGGTACGTGCTCTACATGATAGGACTGGGCAACCTCCGCTGTTCGGTAAACGAAAAGGAAAGCGCGGCACTCGGACAGGTACGCACGGCGGCCATCCTCACGATTGTGACGGCCATCCTCGGCCTGTTCAGCATTCCGGGATGGATAAACGGCATCATCAACTTCATCGCATTCGTCATGATGCTCGTGGGATTCAATACGCTCAAGAAATCGGAAACCATGCCCCTGAAGGCGCGTACGGGTTTCAACCAGTTGTTCATAGCGATGCTGCTCAACATCATAGCTACCGGCCTGGTGGTCATTTTCAGCTGGATACCGCTCGTAGGAAGCGTCATGAGCGTCATTGCGGGCATTCTCGGCATCATCGGATTCATCATGGTCATCACGGGCTGGGCCGCAGTGAAACACGCTCCCGCCCCCATCGCCTGACACCGCGCATGTTCCGAAACGAAACGCGGCCCGGATTCCGGGCCGCGTTTCGTTCATCCGTCCGATTGCCTTCGCTCACAACGCAGCGAGCGACAGTTTGTTCTTCACGGGATTCGCATAAATGTCCGTCATGATATCGAACAATTCGTCCGCATCGCCCTCGATACCGGCCACACTGTCCTTCAGGTAGGCGACGAACCGTTCCCGTTCCTGCGGCGTATAACGGCTGCCTTCATGGGCATTCACCCCGCTGCGAATATCGTATGCAATATAATTGGTAGGGAACAAGCGGTAAGCCTCGTATATCCTGCGGTCGATGAGCGAAGCGACGCCGCGTATCATGTCGTTGCCCTCCTCTCCGGCCGCCAGAGCCGCGATTTCGTCCCGACCGAGCTGCGGGCATACCTGTATGTGGATGCGGCCTTTGGGTTGTTTGACGCCCGTAATGATGCTTCGCAGGTCTTCGCCCGGCGCTTTCGTGTAGGTTCCCCTGCGCCGGATATAGATTTCCCGCGCCTTCAGCGCATCGCAGCTCTCATACTCGTAGGAAACGGCAAACGGTACGATATGCAGCCCGGCGAGCGCTTCTGCCGCCCCGTCCGTTCCGCCCATGGTCAGCATCTTCACCAGCCCCTGGTCCGTCCGGTCGTCGCCGTCCTTGGTCCTTCCGTCGCGCTGCGATATCCAGATGCTTCTGCCCCCGGCCACCACCTCGTGTATGTGGTCGGACAAAATTCGCGAATTGCGCACAAGGTCGCGCCCGCACCCTCCGCGGATGATTTTATACATCTTGTTCGACCGCCCGAAATCCTCCACAAACGGGGAACTGACCAAATTGCTTCCGAACGTTATCTCCGAAGTCGGCAGGCCCGAATAAATGAGCACGAGCTGCAACAGAGCACCGTCGAGTACGATGTCCCGATGGTCCGAAACGAACAGATGCCCTTCGTCGCGGGCTATGTTTTCCTCGCCGCCGTACGTGAATCCGGCAGAACTTCGGGCTATGATGCGTTCCAACATGGGTTGTACGAATGCCTTCTGGAAATCGTCCGCACTCCTCACTTCCTCCAGCTTCCGCCGCACGGTATCGAGCTGTACATCCGGAAAAGCGAAGGCCACCATATCGCCGAGTGTCGGGTCGGCCGCCATCCGCCGCATGGCAGCGGGTATCTCGGCATCGTCATACGGACACAAGTCGGTCGCAACGATATTTTCTTCCGTAGTATTCATCTTCTTTAACCATTTCCTCGAATACAAATATAACAACATATTCGCTGAAAACCGAAAATAACGGTCGGACAGGCTCCGGTTCTCTTGCGCACAACCATTCGCCCGGAGCAAATACAGAATATATACAGACCGTGCAGCTGCACGGTCTGCCGCATCCCTGTCGGATACAGGATACCATCCGTTCGGATACAGCGAGTTTCGGACACCTTGTTTCCCGCAGCGACCGTCGCACCGCCGCCTGCTGCCGCAAGCCGTCGGTAAAGCCACCGCACGGCACAGTCGAGCGCTGCGATACGGCAATACGGCATACGGGAACGCAAACCGTTCAACAAAGCAGCTTACTCCCGGAGGCAGTGCACGTTCCCGAACCTCGCCCCGAAAGAAATACAGGCGAGCCATGCGGCCCCAAGAGTCCATTCCGGCAGCGTCCTTCCGAATATGCGCGGAAACGACCCGCACTCCGTATCGGGCGAAAGCATTCCTGCACCACCGGGCAATCGGACAGTCCGGAGACCATTTCCGAACGTTTTCCCACAACGGCCCCCTTTCGTACCCACCCATTCCGAAGGGCCGAAAAAGGGAACGGGAGCAACGAAAAAGGGATGCCCGCAAGGCATCCCTTTCGTTCGTCCGACCTGTGGATTATTCGATTTCGACCAGCGGGGCGTTTTCCGAAACGGTATCGCCTACGTTCACATCGATACGCACGACCGTTCCTTCGTAATCCGAAGAGATGCTGTTCTCCATCTTCATCGCTTCCAGAACGACCACATCCTGGCCGACCTTCACCTTGTCGCCTACCTTGACGAGTACCTCCATTACCCTGCCGGGAAGGGGTGCCGTCACCCTGTTGGCATGCACGCCCGCAGCAGCAGTCGGTGCGGCAGTTGGTGCGGCATCCGTATGCACAACCTCGACCAGCGGCGCATTCTCCGCAACGGTATCGCCCTCGGCTACCAGCACGCGCTTCACACGCCCGGCCACCTCGCTCGGAATGCTGTTCTCCATCTTCATCGCTTCCAGAACGACCACATCCTGGCCCTTCGTTATCGTATCTCCTGCCTTGACCTTTACCTGAAGCACCCTGCCGGGGAGCGGTGCAGCGACGACCGTACCGGTAATCTCCTCCTGTACGGGTACCGCCTGGGCAGCAGGCTTTTCGGCCTGTTCAGCGGCAGCGGGTCGCTCGGCCTCCCAGCGCGCCTTCTTCTGTTTCATCAGGAACTCTTTCGCCACCATGGGGAAAAGCTCCAACAGCAGTACCTCCTTTTCGTTCTCGGCCAGCTGCACACCGCCGTACTCTTCCAGCACGGGATTGGGCTGCATCTTGTACTTGGACGTGTCGTAGTTCGTCTCTTCGCGAACGCCGGCAATCTGCAAACGGAATTCGGGGTCTACAGGAACGGGCGTATGGCCGTACTCGCCTTTCACGAGACTCACGAACTGGTTGGAAACGGTCGTGTATTTCGGTTTGCCTTTCTTCATGTCGAGCGCACAGTTCACCGCCTGTGCACCCACTATCTGGCTGGTGGGCGTCACGAGCGGCGGAAGTCCTGCGGCCAGACGCACTTCCGGAATGAGCTCCATCGCTTTCTCCAACAGGTCTTCGCTCTTGAACTGCTTGAGCTGCGCCACCATGTTGGTATACATGCCGCCCGGTATCTCGGCACGCTTCACTAATTCGTTGGGCGCCGGGAATCCGAAATGAGCCTCGATTTTGTGGCAGGCGTCTATCAGCGTTTCCTCGTCGCCGGCCAAGGCCGCCTTCACGGCTCGGTCGAACTGCGCATCCACCTCGGTCGTAAGCGTATCGTGCAGCGGGTCGAACGGCTTCGGAAGCTTATGTACGGCATCGTATTCGGAAAGTTCCTCCCTGATACGGAACAGCTCTTTGTTGATTTTCCCTATTGCTTCGAAATTCAATCCCATCTCGATACCCATCTTTTCGCAGAAAACATATATCAACTCGATGGCCGGCGCGGCAGGCCCGCCCGCGAAATTCCATATGTTCGTATCGACGATATCGGCTCCCGCGGCTATCGCCGCCACCACCGAAGCGAGACCGTAACCGGGCGTACAATGCGTATGGAAATCGATTGGCACGTTGATACCGCCCTCTTTCATCTTCCGGATAAGAGAGGAAACCCTTGCCGGAGGAATCAGACCGCTCATGTCCTTGATGGTTATCATGTCGGCACCGAGCGCCACCATCTGGCGCGCTTTGTCCACGAAATATTCATCGGTGAAGACCGGCTTCGGATTCTTCTTCCCTTTCAGCCGGTCCATTATGCTGAGCGGCGGATATTTCGGGTCCACCGTATAGCATACGGCACAGTCGGCGATACCGCCGTATTTCTTCACATACTTTATCGTCGATTTGACGTTGTCCACATCGTTCAGTGCATCGAAGATACGCATGATGTCCAGACCGGAAGCGATTGCGTTGCGGCAGAAACCCTCGATTATTTCGTCCGTATAGGGTGCGTAACCGAACAGGTTGCGGCCTCGCGAAAGCGCCGTCAGTTTTGAGACATCGCCCACGACAGCCTTGATTTTCTCCAGTCGTTCCCAGGGATTCTCGCCCAAATAACGCATCACGGAATCGGGCACGGCACCGCCCCAGACCTCCATCGCATAGAAGTTAGCATCCTTGTAGAACGGCAGTACACGGTCGATTTGCGACTGTGTCATCCGGGTTGCAAATGCCGACTGCTGGCCGTCGCGCAGCGTCAGGTCCCTGATTTTCAATTTCCTTGCCATATTTAAGCGATTTAAAATTATATAATGGTAGTTCCGCTGTTATCCGAATAACAAATATAATCTTTTTTTTATCATAACGAACCTCCCGGCGATAAATTTCAAAATTAAATCGACTGTTCGCCACCGAAAACCTCTGCGGAACATCAGCGCCTACCCGAAACCGGAAATTCCCGGCACCGCGTTCCCACCCTCACGGCAAGAAACATGCGGCACTCCGGTGCGGCGACACGTGCCGTCCTTCCCCACGACGGTCGCACACCAACCCTTTCCCGAAGCTCCGGAAACAACCGGAAAAACCTACTTGCTGAGGACACAGGGCGCAAAACGAAAGGGCCGTCCGAGGACGGCCCTTTGTGCTTATCGTCAATACCTGCGCTTAGAATTTGTAGGACAGTACCACACCGAGCCTGGAGAGCGACGGTTTGACACCGCTCTTCTGCACATCGGCCTTGCCGGGGGTATTGTACATGGCGTAAAGGATGCCGCCGCCTACATAGAAGTCGAGACCCCAACCGTGGTTCAGCTTCAGATAGTAACCGTAGGAAAGACCGAGCATGGCAGCCTTCACGTTGGTAGCGCCCGCAGCACCGTGACCGCCGAGAGCGATTTTGTTGAAGAGGTCGAAATTGGAGGATGCTTCACCGAAACGACCTACCGTACCGTACAGACCGAAGTGGTGTCCGTTGAATGCCTCGCAGGTGTACCACCTTGCCTCGAAAGTTCCCGTCCAGCCGTTGGCGTAGATGGAGTTGTTACCGTTCTTCCACGGGTTGAAGATAACGGCATTGCCCTCAAATGCGAGCGTCCATTTGGGAGCTACGGAGAACTCGATACCCAGATTGACCGAACCGAGGCCAAGATAGAGAGGGTTCCATTTAATCGCAGCTTCCTGAGCCACAGAGATGTTCGCAATAGCAAAAACAGCCATCAGAGAAACTAGTAACTTCTTCATAATTTAGATTTTAATAGATATTAGACTTTTATATTCGTTTGTCTTCGCAATCAATTCACTATGGTACTTAACACCGCTAAGGTAAAA